>DASSVA010000480.1:0-3912 GCA_035706385.1 Solimonas sp.
TCCATCCACACTTCGGTCGCCATCACCGGCGTCAGCGGCGAGCGCGGCAGTTCGAGCGCGAGATCGCGTGCGCGGATGTGACCGGTATCGACGATCGTGCAGCCGGCGGCGCGCGCGCCGGTCAGCAGATGCGCCATCGTCTCGATCGGCTTCTGCGTCGCCGACAGACCGATGCGGATCGGCGGCGCCGCGCACAGCGCGTCGAGCCGCTCGAGCGACAGCGCGAGGTGCGCACCGCGCTTGCTGCCGGCGACCGCGTGCAGTTCGTCGACGATCACGCTGCGCACCGTGCGCAGCATGTCGCGGCCGGCATCCGAGCTGAGCAGGATGAACAGCGATTCCGGCGTCGTCACGAGGATGTGCGGCCGCACTTTCTTCATGCGCTCGCGTTCGAATGCGCTGGTGTCGCCGCTGCGCACGGCGCTGCGGATCGTCAGTTCCGGCAGACCCATCTCGCGGGCGCGCTGCGCGATGCCGGCGAGCGGCGCGTCGAGATTCTTGCGGATGTCGTTCGACAGCGCCTTCAGCGGCGAGACGTAGAGCACCTGCGTTTCGTCGGCGAGGCCGTGCTCGACGCCTTCGACGACCAGATCGTTGATCGCCGCGAGAAACGCCGCGAGCGTCTTGCCGGAGCCGGTCGGCGCGGTGATCAGCGCGTCGCGATGCCGCGCCGTGACCTGCCAGGCCTGTCGCTGCACGTCGGTCGGCTGGCCGAACGCGGCCGTGAACCAGCCGGCGACGGCGGGGTGGAACAGTCCGGCGAGCGGGCCGTCGTCGGCGACGGCGGGAGCGGCGAGGGGAAGCGCGTGCTGCATCGGATTAGCTTACGGCGATTTGCCGGCACGCGCGTGCGGCGTGCGGCGCGCGATGAATCTGCGACATGGCGGCATTCGCGGTCGCCGCAACGGACGCCGGACCGCCGGCGCTCACCGTTCGTCGTCGCGCTTGTGTGACGAGGTGACATCGCCGGGCCCGGCTCTGTTACGGTCGCGAAAAATTCACGTCACCGTCATCTCGAGGACATCCGACTGCAATGAAACCGTGCTGGTCCGCCGGCAGCGCCCGCGTCAACGGCCTGCGACTGAACTGGGAAGAAACCGGGCCGGCGCACGGCGAACCCTTGTTGCTGGTGATGGGACTCGGCGGCCAGTTGATCCACTGGCCGGACGCGTTGTGCGCGCCGCTGGCGGAAAAGGGCTTTCGCGTGATCCGCTTCGACAATCGCGATGCCGGTCTGTCCGGCGACGGCGATCGCGGCATCAGGGTCAACCTGCCGCGCGCCTGGCTCGCCAGCCGTTTCGGCCGGCGCACGGCGTCGAACTACACGCTGCACGACAGCGCCGACGACGTGGTCGGTCTGCTCGACACGCTCGGCATCCAGCGCGCGCATGTCGCCGGCGCGTCGATGGGCGGCATGATCGCGCAGATCGTCGCCGGCCGGCATCCGCGCCGCGTGCGGTCGCTGACGTCGATCATGTCGAGCACCAATCATCCGAAGCTGCCGCCGGCGCGCTTCGACGTGCTGTGGTGGATGGCCGGCGTCGGCCCGAAGCCGAAGACGCGCGAAGCGGTGATCCGCCGTTCGACCGCGATGCTGCGCCGCGTCGGCAGCCCCGCGTATCCGACGCCGACCGCGTATCGCGCCGAACTCGCCGGCCGCGCATACGACCGCGCGTTCCGTCCGTCCGGCGTCGTCCGCCAGACGCAGGCGATCCTCGCGACCGGCAGCTTCGAATCGCTGTTGCCGCAGATCGCGGCGCCGACGCAGATCGTCCACGGCCTCGCCGATCCGCTGCTGCGGCCCGCCTGCGGCCGGCGCAGCGCGCAACTGATCCACGGCGCGAAGCTCGAACTGATCGACGGCATGGGCCACGACTTCGCGTTGCCGCTGATGCCGCGCTGGGCGGAGCTGATCGCCGCCAACGCCGCGCGCGCCTGAGCGGCGCGGCCGCCGCGGCCGGTACAATCGCGCTTTCACCGTGTCGCAGCGGCACGCGACCGACCCGCAATCTAAAGACATCGAGTGGATTTCGATTGGATCAATGCGATCGCCGGTTTCGGCGTCGGTGCGCTCGTCGGCCTGACCGGCGTCGGCGGCGGCGCGCTGATGACGCCGATCATGGTCCTGCTGTTCGGCGTCGCGCCGCATACCGCGGTCGGCACCGACCTGTGGTTCGCCGGCATCACCAAGATCGTCGGCGGCTGGGTGCACGGCAAGCGCGGCTCGGTCGACTGGCAGGTGCTGCGGCGGATGTTCTGCGGCAGCATTCCGGCGGCGCTGCTGACGCTGCTGTGGCTGCACCACAGCGGCGGCGGCCAGACGCACAACACGCTGATCCTGAAGACGCTCGGCGCGGTGCTGGTGCTGACCTCGTTCGCCGCCGTGCTGCGCCAGTCGGTGCACCGCGTCGGCGCGCGGCTGCGCAGCGAACGGCCGGTCGGATTCAAGGGCGTGCAGCCGGCGCTGACCGTCGTCGCCGGCGCGCTGCTCGGTTTTCTCGTCACGTTCACGTCGATCGGCGCCGGCGCGCTCGGCGCGGTGATGCTGCTGTACCTGTATCCGCGACGGATGAAGCCGAGCACGCTGGTCGGCACCGACATCGTCCACGCGATTCCGCTGACGCTGCTCGCCGGCTCCGGCCATCTGCTGCTCGGCAACGTCGATTTCGATCTGCTCGGCGCGCTGCTGGTCGGCTCGATTCCCGGCATCGTGCTCGGCTCGCTGGCGAGCGCGCGGGCGCCGGAGCGGCTGATCCGCGGCCTGATCTCGATCCTGCTGACGCTTGTCGGTTTGAGGATGCTGCTGGGCTGAGGCTCGGATTCCGAGCCTGCCGGGTGGCACAATCCGCACATGGGCGTCACTCTCGATAACAAGCTGGTCGTCGCGCTGTCATCGCGTGCGCTGTTCGATTTCGAAGCCGAGAATCAGGTGTTCGACGAGCAGGGCGACGATGCCTATGAACGCCTGCAACTGGAACGGATCGACCAGCCGGCACAGCCCGGCGTCGCGTTTCCGCTGGTCAAGAAGCTGCTCGCGTTCAATGACGACGGCGCGCATCGCGTCGAGGTCGTGATCCTGTCACGCAACGATCCGGCGTCCGGGCTGCGCGTGTTCAATTCGGCGAAGGCCAAAGGTCTGAACCTGCAGCGCGGCGTGTTCACGAAAGGCGCGCCGCCGTACCGCTACCTGAAGCCGCTCGGCGCACAGCTGTTCCTGTCGGCGAATCCGGACGACGTGCACGGCGCGCTCGAATCGGGCTTTCCGGCCGCGCGTGTATTTTCGAAATCGCTGATCGACGCCGCGCGTCATCCGAACGAGCTGCGCATCGCGTTCGACGGCGACGCCGTGCTGTTCTCCGACGAAGCCGAGCGCGTGTTCCAGAGCAGTGGTCTCGACGCGTTCCAGACGCACGAGACCACGCATGCCGCACGGCCGCTGCCGCCGGGGCCGTTCAAGCCGCTGCTTGAAGCGCTGCACCGCCTGCAGCGCGCCGCCGGCGCGAAAGTCGGCATCAAGCTGCGCACCGCGCTGGTCACCGCACGCAGCGCGCCGGCGCACGAACGCGCGATCCGCACGCTGATCGAATGGGGCATCGAGGTCGACGAGGCGATGTTCCTCGGCGGCCTCGAAAAAGGACCGTTCCTGAAGGAGTTCGAGCCGGACTTCTTCTTCGACGACCAGCTCGCGCATTGCGAGTCCGCCGTGCTCGCCGGGCCGACCGGCCACGTCGCGGCCGGTGTCGTCAACATCCGCCGCGCATAAAGTCGCCGCCGCGGCTTACTTCTGCAGACGCTCGATCGCGCGCGAGCGCTGCAACGCGACGAATTCCAGCGCGCCGAGCACGGCGACGCCGCCGATCGCGACCGGCGTCGACATCATCAGTTTGCGAACGATGCGGGCCATGTTGTGTC
>DASSVA010000481.1:0-6194 GCA_035706385.1 Solimonas sp.
TGCACGAACAGGCCGAGGACGATTACGACACGATCCAGGCGGTCAATCTGAAAGGCGTGTTCCTCGGCATGAAATACGGCATCGCGGCGATGCTGAAAACCGGCGGCGGCGCGATCGTCAACACCGCGTCGGCGGCCGGACTCGTCGGCATGAAGCATCACAGCATCTACGGCGCGGCCAAGGCCGGCGTCGTGCAACTGACGAAAGCGGCGGCGCTCGATTACGCGCAGCAGAACATCCGCATCAACGCGATCTGTCCCGGCATGACATGGACCGGCCTGGTGAAAGCGTCGATCGAACATCCCGTGCCGCCGGCCGACGCCAGGCCACCGTTCGGCGTGCCGATGGATCGCTGGGGGCTGGCGAGCGAACTCGCGAATGCCGCGCTGTTCCTCGCCAGCGACGAGGCTTCGTACATCACCGGCGTCGCGCTGCCGGTCGACGGCGGTTACGTGGTCTGATCGCCGGCCGGATCGGCGCCGACGCCGCGCATCACGAAGTCGTTGATCGCGCCGGCGAGCGCGTCGTCGTCGACGAGACCGGCCGGGAAAATCCAGTCGCGGAAGATCACCGCGGCGAGCACCGACGAGAACGCCAGGCGCACGAGCACGCGCGGATCGTCGACCGTGTGGCCGCGCGTGCGCGTCGTCATCATCGCCGCGGCGCGGTCGAAATAGGTTTTCAGGCTGTCGATCTGCGCGACGCCGTGCGCGCCGCCGGAATCGTAGGTCTGCGTGACGATCAGCGAGGTCAGCAATTGCGCGTTGTCGGCGACGAAACGCTGCAGCTCGGTCGTGTAGCGATGCGTCTGTGCGCGATGCGCGGCCGGATCGTCGGACACCGGCAGGTGCGTCTCGACGAAACGGCGGAAGTGCTCCTCGATCGGCTGGAACACCGTTTCGCGGAACAGGTTCGCCTTCGAACCGAAATAGCGGAACAGCTGCGCCTCGGTGACGTCGGCGCGGCGCGCGATCACCGCCGTCGTCGTGCCGGCGTAGCCGTTGCGTTTGAACGCCTCGGCGGCGGCGTGAACGATCCGTTCGAGCAGGTCCGGCGCGCTGCGCCGCTTGCGCGCGACCGGCGATCGTGCGGCGACGGTTTTATTCGCGCGACGGGACGGCGTTTGCGGCTTGCGGGTCGGGGGCATGGACGTGCGACGTTCGCGGCCGCGATCACGAACGCGCCGGTCGCGGCGTCCGGCAGTTGCGGATAGTGTGCACTATCCATTACGGTAGTGACCACTATCAAAAGCGTCGCGCCGCCGCAGGAGCCGTCATGTCATCCGCCACCGCCGTCCGCACCGACGATGCCGCCAGCCGCGACCCGTCAGCACGCTGGCAGACGATGCCGCACGGCATCGGCGTCGGCCGCTACATCGATCCCGGCTTCGCGAAACTGGAATTCGAAAGGCTGTGGCCGCGCGTCTGGCAGGTCGCGGCGCGGCTCGACGAGATTCCGCAGCCCGGCGATTACACGGTCTATGCGATCGGCGACCAATCGGCGCTGCTCGTCCGCGTCGACGCCGCGACGGTCAAGGCGTATCACAACTTCTGCCCGCATCGCGGCACGACGCTCGCCGAAGGCGACGGCCATTTCGAGCGCGGCCGCATCGTCTGCCCGTTCCACGGCTGGCGCTGGAACCTGCACGGCGGCAACGAACTGGTGCTCGAACACCAGGAATTCCGCGACGGCCGCCTGCAGCCCGAAGACGTCGCGTTGCGCGAGATCGCCGTCGAGGTCTGCGCCGGCCTCGTGTTCATCCACTTCGCGCGCACGCCGCCGTCGTTCGACGATTACATCGCGCCGGCGCGGCCGTGGCTCGACGGCATGGCGATCGGCGAGATGCACCACTACTGGTGGAAGGAACTGGAAATTCCGGCGAACTGGAAAACCGCGCAGGAAGCGTTCATGGAGGCCTACCACGTCGCGGCGACGCATCCGCAGCTCGACAGGCTCGGCAGCGAAATCGTCTACGGCGACAGTGGCGATCTCGACGGCGATCTCAACCATCGCATCGTCGATTACGAGGCGATGGCGAACGGCCACGGCCGCTTCTACGCCGGCCAGTCGCCGGTACGCGGCCGCATCCAGAAATCGGCGGCGACCGCCGGCGTCGATCCGATCGACGCGATGACCGAACGCCTGATGCTGATCGTCGACGGCATGGACGCGATGACACTGAAGGAAGACGTTGCCGTGCTGCAGACGCTGCGCGGCCAACCGGTTCCGCAAGGCTCGACGCTCGGCGCCGAGTTCGTCCGCGCGCTGTACGCACGCGCCGCCGAACAACAGCGGCCGATGCCGGCGATGGCGCCGGAATTCCTCGCGATGTGGGGCGGCGAGATTTTCCTGTTCCCGAATTTCCTGATCCTGCCGCAGGCCGGCAATTGCGAGATGTACCGCTCGCGCCCGCATCCGCACGATCCGGATCGCTGCATCTTCGAGATCTGGTCGACGAAAACCTGCCCGGCCGACGCGATACCGCCACGCGCGACGTGCGAACGTGTCGTCGATCCAGACGATCCGGCGCAACTGCTGCTGATCCCGCGCCAGGATCTGTCGAATCTCGCACGCGTGCAGAAAGGCATGCACAGCGCACGCATGCGCCAGACCTGGCTGTCGAGCCGGCAGGAAGTGCTGATCCTCAACATGCATCGCGAACTCGACCGCTACCTGCAGCCGGAATCCGCGGCGCCGTTACAATGAACAGACCTGTTCGATAACGAGAAAGCGGAGCACGGCATGACCGGATTCGACGAGACACGCGATTTCGTCGTCGTCGGCAGCGGCGGCGGTTCGATGTGCGCCGGGCTGGTCATGCGTGACGCCGGCAAATCGGTGCTGATCCTCGAAAAGACCGCGCTGCTCGGCGGCACGACCGCGCGCTCCGGCGGCGTGATGTGGATTCCGAACAATCCGGTCATGAAGCGCGACGGCATCGCCGACAGCGACGAAAGCGCCGCGCGCTATCTCGACAGCGTGATCGGCGATGCCGCCGACGCACCGGGCGCGACGCCGGCGCGGCGCCGCGCGTACCTGTTCGAGGCGCCGCGCATGATCGCGTTCCTGATCGCGCAGGGCATCCGCCTGACGCGCGTCCGCGAATGGCCGGACTATTACGACGAACGGCCGGGCGGCTCGGTCGCCGGGCGCACCGTCGTCGCCGAGCTGTTCGACGTCAACGAGCTCGGCGACTGGAAAGCGAAACTGCGGCCGAGCTTCATCGTCGCGCCGCTGCCGGCGACGCTCGAGGAAATGATGGAGCTGCCGGCGTACAGGCGCTCGTGGCGCGTCAAGGCGCTGATGTTCAAGCTCGCGATCCGCATGGTGCTCGCGAAGCTGAGCGGCAAACGCTGGGTCGCCGGCGGCGCCGCGCTGCAGGGCCGCATGCTGCAGGCGGCGCTGCGCAGCGGCGTCGAGATCCGCAGCGACGCGCCGGTGACCGAACTGCTGGTCGACGGACAGCGCGTCGTCGGCGTCGTCACGGTCCGCGACGGCAAGCCGTGGCGCGTCGGCGCGACGCTCGGCGTGCTCGTCAATGCCGGCGGCTTCGCGCACAACCAGGCGATGCGCGATCGCTACGCGCCCGGCACGTCGGTGAAATGGACGATGGCGGCGCCCGGCGACACCGGCGAGATGATCGAGGAAATGATGCGGCACGGCGCCGCCGTCGCGCAGATGGACGAACGCGTCGGCAACCAGCAGACGCTGCCGCCGGGCGCCGAGGACCGCGAAGCCAAACCGACCGCGCAGGCGATGACGGCCGCGCCGCATTGCATCCTCGTCGACCGCAGCGGCGTGCGTTACCTGAACGAAGGCGGTTCGTACATGGCCTATTGCCAGGCGATGCTCGAACGCAACAAGACCGTGCCGGCGGTGCCGAGCTGGGCGGTGTTCGACAGCCAGTATCTCGCCAAATACATGCTCGCCGGCACGATGCCCGGCAGCAAAAAACCGCAAGCCTGGTACGACAGCGGTTATCTGAAAAAAGCCGACAGCGTCGCCGCGCTCGCCGGCCTGCTGAATGTCGACGCGGCGACGCTGGAGGCGACCGTCGCGCGCTTCAACGGCTTCGTCGAAAAGAATCACGACGACGATTTCGGCCGTGGCGACCGAGCCTACGACCGCTGGCTCGGCGACTGGCTGCACGCGCCGAACGCGACGCTCGGCCGCATCGAGCGCGCGCCGTTCTACGCAGTGCCGGTCGTGCCCGGCGACGTCGGCACCTACGGCGGCGTGGTGACCGACGAGCATGCGCGCGTGCTGCGCGCCGACGGTTCGGTGATCAAAGGCCTGTACGCGACCGGCGTGTCGACCGCGTCGGTGATGGGCCGTCGCTATCCCGGCGCCGGCAGCAGCGTCGGCCCGTCATTCACCTGGGGCTACGTCGCCGCGCGACACGCCGCCGGCCTTGCCGAACCATGAGGATCATCCGCATGAATACCCGTCTTCCCGCGCTCGTCGTCGGCACCGGTTTCGGCTGCCGCACGCATGTGCCGGCGTTGCGCGCCGCCGGCTTCGAGGTCGTCGGCCTCGTCGGCACCGATGCCGAACGCACCGCCAGGCGCGCCGCAAAGAGCGGCATCGCCGCCAGCTACACCGATCTCGACGCGGCGATCGCGAAAAGCGGCGCGCAAGTCGTGTCGATCGCCTCGCCGCCGCACACGCATGCGGCGCTCGCGCTGACGGCGATCGCGCGCGGCTGCCACGTCATGTGCGAAAAGCCGTTCACGCTCGACATCACGGAGGCGAAGACCGTGCTCGCCGCCGCCGAGCGCGCCGGCATCGTCCACCTGCTCGGCCACGAATTCCGCTGGGGACCGGATCGCGCACTGATCGCCCGCGCGATCCGCGACGGCCGCATCGGCACCCCGCGTTTCGTCAGCGTGCTGTCGTACCTGCCGCTGCTCGCCGATCCGGCGGCGCCGATGCCCGACTGGTGGTTCGATCGCGACAAGGGCGGCGGCTGGCTCGGCGCGCACGGCTCGCATGTCATCGATCAGATTCGCGACTGGCTCGGCGAGTTCAGGACGCTGAGCGCGTCGCTGCCGACCGTGTCGGCGCGCGACGGCGGCGCCGAAGATTCGTACGTGCTGCGCTTCGAACTCGCGAACGGCGTCGAGGGCGTGCTGCAACACACGGCCGGCGCCTGGGGCAAACCGGCGAGCTTCGCGCGCGTCGCCGGCACGCTTGGCACGCTGTCGATCAACGGCGACAGCGTGCAGCTCGCCGATCGCGACGGTGAACGGACGCTCGACCTGCCGGCCGCGCTGCAATTGCCGCCGGTCGAAGGCGGCGCGGCGAACGTCGGCCTCGCCGCGTTCACGCGGCTGTTCGAGACGCTGCACGCACGCATGGCCGGCCAGCCCGATCCGTCGCCGGTCGCCGCGCCGACGTTCGCCGACGGCCTGCGCGGCATGCAGGTGATGGCGGCGATCCGCGCATCGGCGGCTCAGAACGGCGCGCTCGTAGCGGTGGAATATTGAAATGACCGCGAACCCGGCATTGACGCCGCTGCTGACGATGGAGATCGCCGTCGAGCAGTTGCACAGCATCGCCGGCACGCCGTCCGGCGATCGCCAAATCTTCGGCGTGCGTGGCGGCCACTTCGAAGGCGCGCGACTGCGCGGACAGGTATCGGCCTGGGGCGGCGATTGCGTCACGCGTACGGCAAACGGCTCGCTGCTCGACGTGCGCCTGTTGCTGGAAACCGACGATGGCGTGCCGCTGCATCTGCGCTACGAAGGCCGTGCCGGCCAGCGCGACGGCGCGGCGCGCATCGAGATCGGCGGCCGCTTCGACGCGCCCGCCGGCCGTTACGGCTGGCTCAACGACATCCTCGTCTTCGGCCTCGGTGCGCAGATCGGCGGCGGCGTCCGTTACGAGCTGTTTCACTTCGCATAAGAAACCATCATGGAAAAACGACAGATCGGCAGGAGCGGCCTGCGCGTCACCAGCGTCGGCCTCGGCTGCAACAACTTCGGCTGGACGATCGACCATGCGGCGTCGAATGAAGTCGTCGCCAGAACGCTCGATCTCGGCATCAATTTCTTCGACACGGCCGATCGCTACGGCACGAAGGGCGGCGATTCGGAAATCGTGCTCGGCAAGGCGCTCGGCGCGCATCGCAAGGACATCGTCCTGCTCAGCAAATTCGGCGTCGACCTCGACAACGCGCGCGTTCGCGACAGTTC
>DASSVA010000482.1:0-8908 GCA_035706385.1 Solimonas sp.
CGTCGGTCTGCGCGTGATCGACGCCGGCAATTACATCGGCGCCGGCGACGCCGCCGGCATCGCGGTGATCACGCAGGTGACGCCGATCGACGTCGCGTTCAACGTGCCGCAGGACCGCGTCGGCGAGATCCAGACGCTCGCCGCGCAGCACACGCTGGCGGCGGTCGCGCTCGATCGCACGCGGATGAACACGCTCGGCAGCGGCAGCTTCCTGACGCTCGACAACCAGGTCGACACGACCACCGGCACGGTGCGCGCGAAGGCGCGTTTCGCGAACGCCGACGGTGCGCTGTTTCCGAGCCAGTTCGTCAATCTGCGGCTGCAGCTGCGGACGATCGCCGGCGCGATCGTCGTGCCGCTGAGCGCGGTGCGCAACGGCTCGACCGGCGACTTCGTCTATCGGATCAACGACGATCACACGGTCAGCGTGCGCGCGGTGACGCGCGGCCAGCAGAGCGGCGACACCGTGCAGATTCTCGACGGCCTGAAGCTCGGCGAACGCGTCGTCACCGAAGGCGGCGACCGCCTGACCGACGGCGCGACCGTGCAGTTGCCGGGCGAAGCGGCGGCACAGCCGGCCGGCGCGGGCGCGAAGTCCGCGCCGGACGCGAGCAACGCCGATCCGTCGGCGAAAAACAACAAATGGGCCGGCAACGGCAAGCACCATCGCCGCAAGCCGGGCGCCGACGGCACGCCACCGGCGAGCGGCGATGCACCGCCGCCGCCCGGTCCGTGAGGCGGCGCCGCGCATCATGAATCCTTCGCGTCCTTTCATCGAAAGGCCGGTCGCGACCGCGCTGCTGATGGTCGCGATCGTGCTGTCGGGCCTGATCGGCCTGCGCTTCCTGCCGATCTCCGCGCTGCCGCAGGTCGACTATCCGACGATCCAGGTGCAGACGCTGTATCCGGGCGGCAGTCCGGAAGTGATGAGCCAGACCGTCACCGCGCCGCTCGAACGCAATCTCGGCGAGATGGCCGGCCTGCAGCGGATGAGCTCGGTCAGCGCGGCCGGCGCGTCGACGATCACGCTGCAATTCTCGCTCGGCATCGCGCTCGACGTCGCCGAGCAGGAAGTGCAGGCGGCGATCAACGAGAGCAACGCGCTGCTGCCGGCCGACCTGCCGGCGCCGCCGGTCTACGCCAAGGTCAATCCGGCCGACGCGCCGGTGCTGACGCTGGCGATCACGTCCGACACGCTGCCGCTGACCGAGGTGCAGAACCTCGTCAACACGCGCGTCGCGCTGAAGATCAGCCAGGTCGACGGCGTCGGCCTCGTGACCTTGAGTGGCGGCCAGCGGCCGGCGATGCGCGTGCAGGTCGACACCCAGGCGCTGGCGTCGTACGGCATCACGATCAGCAGCGTGCGCAGCGCGATCACCAGCGCCAACGCGAACGGCGCGAAAGGCAGTTTCGACGGACCGAGCCGTTCGTATTCGATCAACGCCAACGACCAGCTCGAAACGGTCGACGATTACAAGAACCTGATCGTCACCTATCAGAACGGCGCGCCGGTGCGGCTGTCCGACGTCGCCGACATCGTCGAGAGCGCCGAGAACGTCAAGCTCGGCGCGTGGGCGAACACCAAGCCGGCGATCATCCTCAACGTGCAGCGCCAGCCGGGCGCGAACGTCATCAAGACCGTCGACGCGATCAAGGCGCGGCTGCCGGAACTGCAGGCGACGCTGCCGGCGGCGGTATCGGTCGCCGTGCTCGCCGACCGCACGACCGGCATCCGCGCGTCGGTCGAGCATGTGCAGATCGAACTGCTGCTCGCGGTCGTGATGGTCGTGCTGGTGATCTTCTTTTTCCTGCACAGCCTGCAGGCGACGATCATCGCCAGTCTCGCGGTGCCGATCTCGCTGGTCGGCGCGTGCGGCGCGATGTACCTGCTCGGCTACAGCCTCAACAACCTGTCGCTGATGGCGCTGACGATCGCGACCGGCTTCGTCGTCGACGACGCGATCGTCACGATCGAGAACATCACGCGCTACATCGAGAAAGGCGAAAAGCCGCTGGTCGCGGCGCTGAAAGGCGCGCAGCAGATCGGTTTCACGATCATCTCGCTGACGTTCTCGCTGATCGCGGTGCTGATCCCGCTGCTGTTCATGGGCGACGTCATCGGCCGCCTGTTCCGCGAGTTCGCGGTGACGCTGGCGCTGACGATCCTGATCTCGGCGGTCGTCTCGCTGACGCTGGTGCCGATGCTGTCGGCGCGCTGGCTGCGTGTCGACCTCGGCATGCACGGTGCCGGCGCGCGCGTGCAGGCACTGTTCGACCGGCTCGTCGCGCATTACGACCGCGGCCTGCAATGGGTGCTGGCGCGGCAGCGCGCGACGCTGCTGGTCGCGCTCGCGACGTTCGCGCTGACCGCACTGCTGTATCTGGTCATCGCCAAGGGCCTGTTCCCGACGCAGGACACCGGCCAGCTGCAGGCGCGCACGCAGGCCGCCGATTCGGTGTCGTACGCGCGGATGGCGGCGCTGCAGCAGCAGGCGGCGGACGCGATCCTCGACGATCCGGCGGTCGCCAACCTCAGCTCGTTCATCGGCGTCGACGGCGCCAACAACACGATGCTGCATACCGGCCACATGCTGATCAATCTCAAGCGCGACCGCGACGGCTCGCAGGACGAGATCATGGCGCGTCTGCAGCAGCGCGTCGCCGCGCACGTCGCCGGCATGCGGATCTATCTGCAGCCGACGCAGGACCTGACGATCGACGCCGAGACCGGACCGACGCAATACCGCTTCTCGCTCGAAGGCTCGGACACCCAAACCGTCAACGACGCCGCGCAGAAGCTCGCCGCCGCGTTGCAGGATGTGCCACGCGTCCACGACGTCGTCACCGACGCCGGCGCGCAGGGTCCGGCGGCGTACGTCGCGCTCGACCGCGACACCGCGGCGCGGCTGTCGATCACCGCGTCGTCGCTCGACGATGCGCTGTACAGCGCGTTCGGCCAGCGCATCGTCTCGACGATCTTCACCGAGACCAACCAGTACCGCGTGATCCTCGAAGGCAAGCCCGGTCTGCTGACCGATCCGCAGAATCTCGGCCTGCTGCATCTGCAGGGCGCCGGCGGCGCGACGCCGCTGTCGGCGTTCGCGAGCGTCCGCGAACAGATGGCGCCGCTACAGATCACGCACGTCGCGCAGTTCCCGGCGGCGACCGTCGGTTTCGACACCGCGCCGGGCGTCTCGCTCGGCAGCGCGGTCGACGCGATCCGTGACACCGCCGCGCAGCTCAAGCTGCCGGGCAGCGTGACGCTGACGTTCCTCGGCGCCGCCAACGCGTACGAAGCCTCGCTCGCCAACGAGCTGTGGCTGATTCTCGCCGCGGTGGTCTGCGTCTACATCGTGCTCGGCGTGCTGTACGAGAGCTACATCCATCCGCTGACGATCCTGTCGACGCTGCCGTCGGCCGGCGTCGGCGCGCTGCTGGCGCTGATGATCACCGGCAACGACCTCGGCGTGATCGGCATCATCGGCATCATCCTGCTGATCGGCATCGTCAAGAAGAACGCGATCATGATGATCGACTTCGCGCTCGACGCGCAGCGCCACGATGGCCTGTCGCCGCGCGACGCGATCCACCAGGCGGCGCTGCTGCGCTTCCGGCCGATCCTGATGACGACGCTGGCGGCGATGTTCGCGGCGGTGCCGCTGATGTTCGGTTTCGGCGAAGGCGCCGAGCTGCGCCAGCCGCTCGGCATCGCGATCTTCGGCGGCCTGCTCGTCAGCCAGTTGCTGACGCTGTTCACGACGCCGGTGATCTTCCTGATGTTCGAGCGGCTCGCCGGCCGTGACGACACGCGGGCGGCGGTCGATCTCGCACCAGCCGGTCCGGCATGAACCTGTCCGCGCCGTTCGTGCGGCGACCGATCGGCACGATGCTGCTGACGATCGGCGTCGCGCTGACCGGCGTCGCCGGTTTCTTCGCGCTGCCGGTCGCGCCGCTGCCGGACGTCGATTTCCCGGTGATCTCGGTCAGCGCCAGCCTCGCCGGCGCGAGTCCGGAGACGATGGCGACCAGCGTCGCGACGCCGCTCGAACGGCGGCTCGGCATCATCGCCGGCGTCAACGAGCTGACCTCGCGCAGTTCGAGCGGCTCGACGCGCGTCATCATGCAGTTCGATCTGAACCGCGACATCGACAGCGCCGCGCGCGAAGTGCAGGCGGCGATCAACGCGTCGCGCGCCGACCTGCCGGCCTCGCTGCGCAGCAATCCGAGCTACCGCAAGGCCAATCCTTCCGATGCGCCGATGGTGGTGCTCGCGCTCAGTTCGGAAACCAAGACGCCGCAGCAGATCTTCGAGGCGGTCTCGAACCAGGTGCAGCAGCGGCTCTCGCAGGTCGACGGCGTCGGCGATGTCGAGATCGGCGGCGGCTCGCTGCCGGCGATCCGCGTCGACCTGATTCCGTTCCAGCTCAACCGCTACGGCATCAGTCTCGAAGACGTGCGCGCGGCGATCGAGGCGACCAACGCGAACCGGCCGAAAGGCGCGCTCGAAGGCGACGGCCGGCATTACCAGATCTACACCGCGACCAGCGGCCGCAACATCGAGGACTACAAGCGGCTGGTCGTCGCCTGGCGCAACGACGCGCCGATCCGGCTCGGCGACGTCGCCGAAATCGACGACGGCCCGCAGGACCTGCGCACGCTCGGCCTGTTCAACGGCTCGCCGGCGGTGATCGTGCTGCTGCGCAAGAAGCCGGGCGCGAACGTCATCGCCACCGTCGACGCGATCCGCGCGCTGGTGCCGGAACTGCAGGCCGAACTGCCGACCGACGTGAAACTGCAGATCGCGACCGACAGCACCAACTCGATCCGCGCGTCGCTGCACGAGATCGAGATCACCTTGCTGATCTCGGTGCTGCTGGTCGTGCTGGTCGTCAGCGCATTCCTGCGCAACGCGCGCGCGACGTTCGTGCCGGCGATCGCCACGGTGGTCTCGCTGCTCGGCACGTTCGGCGTGATGTACGCGCTCGGCTTTTCGCTGAACAACCTGTCGCTGATGGCGCTGACGATCGCGACCGGCTTCGTCGTCGACGATGCGATCGTCGTGCTCGAAAACACCAGCCGCCATCTCGAAGCCGGCATGAGCCGGGTGCACGCCGCATTGCTCGGCGCGCGCGAGGTCGGCTTCACGGTGCTGGCGATCAGCCTGTCGCTGGTCGCGGTGTTCATCCCGCTGCTGTTCCTCGGCGGCCAGGCCGGCCGGTTGTTCCGCGAGTTCGCGGTGACGCTGTCGACCGCGGTGATGATCTCGCTCGTGATCTCGCTGACGACGACGCCGATGCTGTGCGCATTGCTGCTGCGCGGCGGCGACGCGGCGGCGCAACCCGGCCGCGTCGCGCGCTTCTTCGAAGCCGGTTTCGATCGCCTGCTGAAAACCTACGAGCACAGCCTCGACTGGGCGCTCGCCGCGCGGGGGCTCGTGTTGCTGTCGCTGGTCGCGATCGTCGCGCTCAACGTCTGGCTGTTCATCGCCGTGCCGAAAGGCTTTTTCCCGCAGCAGGATTCCGGCCGCATCATGGGCGGACTGCGCGCCGACCAGAGCATTTCGTTCCAGGCGATGTCGACCAAGCTGAAGGCGATCGTCGACACGATCCGCAAGGACCCGGCGGTCGAAACCGTGATCGCGTTCACCGGCGGCTCGCGCGCCGGCAGCGGCTTCCTGCTCGTGCAGCTCAAGCCGAAATCGCAGCGCAGCGCCGGCGGCCAGCAGGTGATCGCGCGGTTGCGCCAGCCGCTCGGCCTGATCAGCGGCGTCAACACCTTCCTGTCGCCGGTGCAGGATCTGCGGATGGGCGCGCGCGAATCGAACGCGAACTACCAGTTCACGCTGAAGGGCGAGGACATCGCCGAGCTGAAGTCGTGGACGACGAAACTCGCCGCCGCGATGGAATTGCAGCCGCAGCTGACCGACGTCAGCACCGATCAGGAGGATCGCGGCGTCGAGATGTTCGTGACGATCGACCACGACGCCGCGGCACGCTACGGCATCACGTCGAAGGACATCGACAACGCGCTGTACAACGCGTTCGGCCAGCGCACGGCATCGACGATCTACGAGGAGCTGAACCAGTACAGCGTGATCCTCGAAGTCGCGCCGCGCTACGCGCAGACCACCGACGCGTTGAACGACGTCTACGTGCCGGCGAAGATTTCGGCGACGACGACGAGCGCCGCGAAAGCCGACGCCGCCGATCCGTCGCTGCGCGATCCGTCGAGCGGCGCGGCGCTGAGCACGGCGGTGACGCCGATGGTGCCGCTGTCGGCGATCGCGCATTTCGCCGAGCGCGCGACGCCGAGTTCGATCAGCCATCAGGACGCCGCCGTCGCGACGACGATCTCGTTCAATCTCGCCGACGGCGTCGCGCTGTCCGACGCGCAGGCCGCGGTGCGCCAGGCCGAGGCCGACATCGCGATGCCGAGCTCGATCGCCGGCAGCTTCGAAGGCACGGCGCGCGCGGCGAAGGAATCGCAGAGCCAGCAGCCGATGCTGATCGCGCTCGCGATCGTCGTCGTCTATCTCGTGCTCGGCGTGCTCTACGAAAGCTACGTGCATCCGCTGACGGTGCTGTCGACGCTGCCGTCGGCCGGCGTCGGCGCGGTGCTCGCGCTGCTGATCTTCCACATGGACTTTTCGCTGATCGCGCTGATCGCGGTGTTCCTGCTGATCGGCATCGTCAAGAAGAACGCGATCCTCATCATCGATTTCGCGCTCGAAACACAGCGCGCGCGCGGCGTATCGGCGATCGACGCGGTGCGCGAAGCCTGCCTGCTGCGCTTCCGGCCGATCCTGATGACGACGATGGCCGCCGCGCTCGGCGCGCTGCCGCTGGCGATCGGTTTCGGCGAAGGCTCGGAGCTGCGCCAGCCGCTCGGCGTCGCGATCATCGGCGGGCTGATCGCCAGCCAGTTGCTGACCTTGCTGACGACACCGGTCGTCTACGTCTATCTCGATCGTCTGCGCCGCCGGCGCGGCGACGAACATTCGCTGAGCCGCGCGGCCGGCATCGAATCGCAGGGAATCGCGCCATGAACCGTTTCGCCCCGACATCTCACCGCGTCATCGTCATCGCCGTCGCCGGCCTGCTCGGCGCCTGCGCGGTCGGCCCCGATTACCGCCGTCCCGATCTGCCGCTGCCGGCCGCGTACAAGGAAGCCGGCGACTGGCAGCCGGCGCAACCGGACGACGCACTCGATCGCGGCGCGTGGTGGTCGCTGTTCGACGATCCGCTGCTCGATGCGCTGGCCGGCCAGGTCGTCGTCTCGAACCAGAACGTCGCCGCCGCGCAGGCCGCCTACGCGCAGGCGCGCGCGACGGTGCGCGAGCAGCGCGCATCGCTGTTCCCGACCATCGACCTGTCGGCCGGCGCGACGCGTTCGGGCTCGCATTCGTCCGGCACCACCGTCGTCAATACCGGCGGCACGTCGGTGACGACCGGCACCAGCCGCGTCCGCACGACCTATCAGGCCGACATCGGCGCGAGCTGGGAACCCGACGTCTGGGGCCGCCTGCGGCGCACGGTCGAAAGCGCGAACGCGAACCTGCAGGCGAGCGCCGCGGACCTCGCGTCGGCGACGCTGTCGGCGCAGGGCGAGCTGGTCACCAACTATCTGTCGCTGCGCGAGACCGACGCCGAGATCGCGCTGCTGGAGAAAACCGTCGCCGGCTACCAACGATCGGCGACGATCGCGGCGAACCGCTACAAGGTCGGCGTCGCGCCGCGCAGCGACATGCTCAGCGCGCAGAGCCAGCTTTACAGCACGCAGGCCGATCTCGAGGGTCTGCAGCGCACGCGCGCGCAGCTCGAACACGCGATCGCCGTATTGCTCGGCAAATCGCCGGCCGATTTCTCGCTCGCGCCGGCCGACTGGAACGGCGTCGTGCCGCAGGTGCCGGTCGGCGTGCCGTCGACGCTGCTGCAGCGCCGGCCCGACATCGCCGCCGCCGAACGCGCGGTCGCCGCCGCCAACGCGAACATCGGCATCGAGCAGTCGGCGTGGTTCCCGAGCCTGAGCCTCAGCGGTTCGTACGGCACGGCGGCGTCGACGCTGCACGATCTGTTCGACGCGTCGGCGCTGGTCTGGTCGCTCGGCGCGTCGGCCGCCGAGACCCTGCTCGACTTCGGCGGCCGCAGTGCGCGCATCGCCGGCGCGCGCGCATCGTACGACCAGGCGGTCGCGAATTACCGGCAGACGACGCTGGCCGCGTTCCAGGACGTCGAGGATCAGCTCACCGGCACGCGCGTGCTCGAACGCCAGTACGCGTTGCGCCAGCAGGCGTCGACGATCGCCGACGAGAACGAGCAGGTCATGCTGAACCAGTACCGCGCCGGCCAGGTCGGCTTCAGCGACGTCGTCACCGCGCAGGCGTCGGCATTGAGCGCGCGCCGCGCGCTGGTGCAGGCCGCGCTCGACCGGCAGACCACCGCGGTCGCGCTGATCCAGGCGCTCGGCGGCGGCTGGCAGGCGGACACGCGCTGAACCTCGTTCGGGTTCGCGACGGCCGAAGCGCTCATGGCGGCGGTCGCCGGAAGCGTCGGCCGGCAGCAAATCGCCCGCACTGCGGCTACGATGCGCGTGCAAAGCAGGGGTTCACGTGCAATCCATCATTTCGGTCAACGGCCTGAGCAAACGCTACGCGTCCGGTTTTCAGGCACTCAACAACATCCATCTCGACATCCGCCGCGGCGAGATCTTCGCACTGCTCGGCCCGAACGGCGCCGGCAAGACCACGCTGATCGGCGTGATCTGCGGCCTCGTCACGCCGAGCGCCGGAACCGTGCTGGCGGCGGGTCATGATGTCGTGACGGATTTTCGCGCGGCGCGCACGAAGATCGGCCTGGTGCCGCAGGAGCTGTCGACCGACGCGTTCGAGACCGTCTGGGCGACCGTCAAC
>DASSVA010000483.1:0-6271 GCA_035706385.1 Solimonas sp.
GCCGATCGCCGCCGCCAGCGCGGCTTTCACCTTGTCGCTCGCGCCGAGCGGGTTTTCGTTCGACGCGAGCTTGATCGCGTTCGATACGCCGAGCCGGCGTTGCAGCTCGTCGATCGGCATGCCCGGCGAATAGGCTTCGAGACTCAGCACGCCGGCGGCGGCATTCTTCAGGGTCTTGTCTGTCATGATCTTGAAAGGCGGGACTACATCACTGCGCGCGGATACGAACCGAGGATCTTGAAGAACGCGGCTTCGGAACGGATCGTCTCGAGCACCGCGCGGACCTTCGGATCGGCCGCGTGGCCGGCGAAATCGACGAAGAAGTAATAGTCGGGAACGACCGAATTGCGGACCTGGCGCGACTCCAGCCGGGTCAGGTCGAGACCGCTTTCCGCGAACGGCTGCAGCAGCTTGAACAGCGCGCCCGGCTGGTTGCGGTGCGCCGTCATCACCACCGAGGTGATGTCGTTGCCGGAAATTTCCGGCTCCTGCTTGCCGAGCACGAGAAAACGCGTCGTGTTGCTCGGATCGTCCTCGACGTTCGACGCGAGGATGTTGAGCCGGTTGATGCGCCCGGCCTGCAGCGAGGCGATCGCCGCCGTGCCCTTGCCTTCGGCGGCGGCGCGGCGCGCGGCCTCGCCGTTGCTGGCGACGACTTCGAGGTCGACCTTCGGCATCCGCGTGTCGAGCCATTTGCGGCACTGCGCGAACGACTGCGCGTGCGAGTAGATCTTGGTCAGGCCGTCGACGTCGGTCTGCATCGACAGCAGGTGATGATGGACCGACAGCGTCACTTCGCCGCAGATGCGCAGCTTGGTGTTAACCAGCTCGTCGAGCGTGTTGCTGACCAGTCCGCCGATCGAGTTGGCGACCGGCACGACGCCGTAGTCGGCCGCGCCGGTCTCGACGTCGCGGAAGATTTCGTCGATCGCGCGCGTCGGCCGCGCGGTGACGCTGTCGCCGAAATGCTTCTGAACCGCCGCCTGCGTATAGGTGCCCTCGGGCCCGAGATAGGCGATCGTCAGCGGCGATTCCAACGACAGGCATACCGACATGATCTCGCGCATCAGGCGCGCGATCGTCTCGTCGGTCAGCGGACCGCCGTCCGGACCATGATTGCGCTCGATCGCGCGGCGCAGTACTTCGACTTCGCGCGACGGCCGGTAGTGATTGCCGGTGTCGCCCATGTTCTGCTTGATGTTCGCGACCGCCTGCGCGACGCGCGCACGCTGCGAAATCAGCTTCTGGATCTGTTCGTCGAGCGCGTCGATCTGCAAGCGCGCTTCGGGCAGGGTCTGCGGCACCTTCATCGGTCTTCAGGCTCAAAAACAAAGACCGCGAATTTTACGCGGCCTTCATGAAGAAAACGACTTTCAACCGCAGATTACGCAGATTTGGACGGGAAGTTTCCGTCTTCTTTCATCTGCGCCATTCTGCGCAATCTGCGGTTCAAGCTTTTCCTCGGCCAGTTCAACGCGCCGGGATGACGCGCGTCGCCAGCACGCCCGGAATCGCCGCGATCTCTTGCGACACTTCATCGGTATTGCCACTGTCGACGTCGACGATCGTGTACGCGAGTCCGCCGCGCGACTTGTTGAGCAGGTCGGCGATGTTGAGCCCGCGCTTGGCCAGCGCCGTCGAGATCTGGCCGACCATGTTCGGCACGTTCTCGTTGACGATGCACAGGCGCGTCGTGCCCGGCAGCAGCGGCATCTGCGCTTCCGGGAAGTTCACCGAGTTGCGGATCGTGCCGAGTTCGAGGAACTCACGGATCTGGTCGGCGACCATCACCGCGCAGTTGTCCTCGGCCTCGCCGGTCGATGCGCCGAGATGCGGCGTGGTGATGACGCGCGGGTGACCCTTGAGCGCGTTCGACGGGAAATCGCAGGCGTACGCGTGCAGACGGCCTTCGTCGAGCGCCTCGATCACGGCTTTCTCGTCGACGATCGCATCGCGCGCGAAGTTCAGGATCACGCCCTGCTTCTTCATCAGCTTGATGCGGTCGGCATTGATCAGCCCGCGCGTCGCATCGAGCAGCGGCACGTGCACCGAAATGAACTGCGACTTCGACACCAGATCGTCGACCGACAGCGCCTGGCGCACACCCGAGTTCAGCTGCCAGGCGTTCTGCACCGTCATCGCCGGATCGTAGCCCCAGACCGTCATGCCGAGTTCCAGCGCGGCATTGGCGACCTTGACGCCGATCGCGCCGAGACCGATCACGCCGAGCGTGCGGCCCGGCAGCTCGAAGCCGACGAATTTCTTCTTGCCGGCTTCGACCGCTTCGTGCATCGCCTTGTCGTCGCCGTCGAGCTTCTTCACGAAATCGAGCGATGCCGGGATGTTGCGTGCGGCGAGCAGCAGTGACGCGAGCACCAGTTCCTTGACCGCGTTGGCGTTCGCGCCCGGCGCGTTGAACACCGGCACGCCGCGCTTGCTCATCAGCGCGACCGGGATGTTGTTGGTGCCGGCGCCGGCGCGGCCGATCGCCTTGACCGTCGCCGGAATCTCCAGCTTGTGCATGTCGGCCGAGCGCACGAGGATCGCGTCCGGATTGGCGATCTCCGAAGCGACTTCGAAGCGCTCGCGCGGCAGCCGTTCGAGGCCGTGGACGGAGATGTTGTTGAGGGTCTGGACTTTGAACATGTGATTGGTGATTCGTGATTGTTGATTGGTAATAGAGATTCGCGGGTGTCGTGCCTTTACAGATCACGAATCACGAATCACGGACGAGCGGCCTCAGCCGCGAGTCCTGGCGAATTCCTTCATGTAATCGACGAGCTGCTGCACGCCTTCGAGCGTCATCGCGTTGTACAGCGACGCGCGCATGCCGCCGACTGAGCGATGGCCTTTCAGGCCCGACAGCCCGGCGGCCTTGGCGCCTTTCAGGAAGTCGGCATCGAGTTGCGGATTGGCGAGCACGAACGGCACGTTCATCCGCGAACGGTCGGCCTTGGCGACCGGATTGCGATAGAAATCCTGCGAATCGATGTAGCCGTACAGCAGATCGGCCTTCTTCGCGTTGCGCTCGCCGACTGCCTTCAGGCCACCGTTGTCCTTGATCCACTTGAAGACCAGGCCCGACACGTACCACGCAAAGCACGGCGGCGTGTTGAGCATCGACTCGTTGTCGGCCATCTGCTTGTAATCGAAGATGCCCGGCGTGTTCGCCGCGGCATGGCCGATCAGGTCGTCGCGGACGATGACGATCGTCACGCCGGCCGGGCCGATGTTCTTCTGTGCGCCGGCATAGATCAGGCCGTACTTCGTCACGTCGAACGGCCGCGACAGGATGTTCGACGACATGTCGGCGACCAGCGGGACATTGCCGGTGTCCGGATCGGTCGCGAATTCGACGCCGTGGATCGTCTCGTTCGACGTGACGTGCACATAGGCCGCATCCGGATCGAGTTTCCACGACGCCCGCGCCGGCACGTTCGTGAACTTGTCGGCATCGCTCGTCGCCGCGATATTGACCCTGGAATGGCGCGCCGCTTCCTTCGCCGCCTTCTTGCCCCAGTCGCCGGTCAGCACGAAGTCGACGCTCTGCTTGCCGCGCAGCAGGTTCATCGGAATGAACGAGAACTGGCCGGTCGCACCGCCCTGCATGAACAGCACCTTGTAGTTCGCCGGGATGCCGGCGACCTCGCGCAGGTCGGCTTCGGCGGCCTGCGCGATGCTCATGAATTCCTTGTCGCGATGCGACATCTCCATCACCGACATGCCCGAACCCTGCCAGTCGAGCAGTTCGCTCTGCACCTGCTGCAGGACTTCGAGAGGCAGGGTCGCCGGGCCGGCGCTGAAATTCACGATACGTTTCATCTTTAATTTTCCTTGTCGATCTTCAAAACATTCCGTCATCGCGAGGCCGCGCAGCGGCCGCGGCGATCCAGTCCCGAAGCCCGCGCAAGGCGCACTGGATTGCTTCGTCGCTGCACTCCTCGCAATGACGGCTTTGGATTTCTAAGCCCACTTCTCCACTTCCAGATTCGGCACCGACGCGAACGTCGATACCCGATCCGTCACCAGCACCAGATGACGCGCCATCGCCGTCGCCGCCAGCCACAGATCGAGCGACGCCAGCTTCTCGCCGGCCGCCTGCAGGTAGACGCCGAGCGTCACCGCCTGCCGGGCTTCCGCCGCGCCGATGTCCAGTATCTGCACGCTTTGCATGAATTCCTTCAGCAACTTGCCGTAGCGCGCCTGCGCACGCGGATTCAGGCGCAGCGCGGTCTCCGCTTCCGCCATGCCGAGCACCGAGATCGCGACATCGCCCGGCTTCAGCGTCTGCAGCCGCAGCACGACCGGCAAGCGACCCTTGATCGCGCCGGCGAGCACGTCGGAATCGAGCAGGTACTTCACCAGCGCGTTCCGGCGCCGTCGGGCAAGGCTTCGCGCCAGGCCTGGAAATCGAGCGTGTCCTCGGCCAGTTCGGGTGCCGGATTGCCGAAATGGGTCTTCAGCGACGGCGGCCAGTCCCGTTCCTCATTGCGCGCAAGCCAGTCCTGCACGGCGAGCGAGATGATGCGGTTGCGCGTCAGTCCGACACGCGCGACCGCGTGCTGCAGCCGCGCCACGGTCTCGTCGTCGAAATGAACGCTGAAATTCATGTCGAAAATGATAACCTAACATGAGATGTTAGCCATAGATGCACATAAAAAAGACGCCGTAGCGTCTTCTTTATGAACATCTTTTAACCTTCTGTCGAATCGTCTTCCGCGGTACCCGCGTCCGGAGCCGGGTCCGGCATCGCGACCACACCGCTCGCCGCCGCGGCTTCCGCGACGACCTCGTCGTCATCTTCGGCGAGGATGCGGTCGATGCTGACGAGACGGCTCTTGTCCTGCGGCCGCATCAGCCGCACGCCCTGCGTGTTGCGGCCCATCGAGCGCACGTCGGTGGTCTTGAAACGGATCAGGTTGCCGTCCTCGGCGATCAGCATCACTTCATGGCTGTCGTCGACGGTCACCGCGCCGACCAGACGGCCGGTCTTGTCGGACAAGGCCTGGCCGATCACGCCCTGCCCGCCGCGTCCACGCAGCGGGAACTGTGCGATCGGCGTGCGCTTGCCGTAACCGAGTTCGGATACCGTCAGGATGTCGCCGGCCTCGGCGACGATCAGCGCGATCACGCGCGCACCGTCGAGCGTGTCGGCCGTCTCGTCGCCATCCGCGGCATCGGCCGCGTCGTCGTCGCCTGCGTCCTCGCTGCCGGCAAACGCCTTCAGCAGCCGCATGCCGCGCACACCGGTCGCGCCGCGGCCCATGCTGCGCACGTCGCTTTCATTGAAGCGGATCGCGCGGCCGGCGTCGGAGATCAGGATGATGTCGTCGCTGCCATTGGTCTGCGCAACGCCGACCAGTTCGTCGTCGACACGCAGGTCGACGGCGATGATGCCGTTGCTGCGCACGTTCTGGAACGCCGACAGCGGCGTCTTCTTGACCGTGCCGCGCCGCGTCGCCATGAAGATGTACGGGCCTGCCTCGATCGGCTCATCGTCGTCGGCGACGCCGAAGCTCTTGATCGGCAGCACCGCGTTGATCTTCTCGTCGGCGTCGAGCGGCAGCATGTTGTTGAACGGCTTGCCGCGCGAACCGCGCGAGCCGGTCGGCAGTTCGAACACGCGCAGCTTGTAGCACTTGCCGAGGCTGGAGAAGCACAGCAGCGTGTCGTGCGAATGCGCGACCCACAGCCGGTCGACGAAGTCCTCGTCCTTGGTCGTCGCCGCGATCTTGCCGCGGCCGCCGCGCTTCTGCGCCTGGTATTCGTCGAGCGCGACGGCCTTCACGTAGCCTTCGTGCGATAGCGTGACGACCATGTCCTTCGGCACGATCAGATCCTCGTGCGCGATGTTCAGCGCCGCGTCGGTGATCTCGGTGCGGCGCGCGTCGCCGAACTGCTCCTTGAGTTCGAGCAGTTCGCCGCGGATCACGTTCAGCAGCCGCGCTTCCGAACCGAGGATGTCGAGGTAGTCGAGGATCGCCTCGATCAGTTCCTTGAACTCGTCGTGGATCTTGTCCTGTTCGAGGCCGGTCAGGCGATGCAGACGCAGATCGAGGATCGCCTGCGCCTGTGCTTCGGACAGCCGGTAGGCGCCGTCGACGATGCCGAACTCGGCGGCGAGATCGGACGGCCGCGATGCGTCGGCGCCGGCGCGCTCGAGCATCGCCGTCACCGGCCCCGGATTCCAGGTTCGCGACATCAGTCCGGCCTTGGCTTCCGCGGGCGACGGCGAATGGCGGATCAGCGCGATGATCTCGTCGATGTTGGC
>DASSVA010000484.1:0-7297 GCA_035706385.1 Solimonas sp.
CCACAACTACGTGATCGAACTGACGCTGCGCGGCGGCATCGATCCGAAGACCGGCGTCGTCGTCAACATCACCGAGATGCGCGACGCGATCCAGGAACTGATCCTCGATCAGGTCGATCATCGCCACCTCAATCTCGATTCACCGCTGTGCCGCGGCATCAATCCGACCGTCGAGAATCTCGCGGTGCTGTTCTGGAATACGCTGGCGCCGCGCTTCGGTGATCTGATGTTCGAGCTGACGCTGCACGAGACCGACAAGAACTGGGCGAGTTATCGCGGCGAATGAGCCGTGCCGCGAACGGGGGTATTCGTCATTGCAAGAAGCGTAGCGACGCAACAATCCCGCTACGTCGCTTGATCTGGCGGGGTTGCTGGATTCTGCCGCGCTTCGCTCGCAGCGCTTTGCGGCGCGCAATGACGATTTCAATTTCACTGAGACACTGGCGAATCATCACGCGGGGAGAACGACATGCGCATGGCCATTTTCGGTGCGGCGATCGCCGCCATGTTGTTGAGTGCCTGCGGCACGAGCGGGTCCGGCAGCGCCGACGCACGCGCCGAACCGCCGCTCGAAACCGATCAGGCGACGCTCGACGCCGCGTTGCAGTGCACGCCGTTCGAACATCCCGACCAGCCGCCGGTGCTGCTCGTGCACGGCACGTTCACGTCCGGCTTCGAGCAATACGACTGGACCTATCTGCCGCTGCTCGCCGACCGCGGTTTCGATGTCTGCGTCGTCACCTATCCGGATCGCGGCCTCGGCGACATGCAGGTGTCGGCCGAGTACGTCGTCAATGCGCTGCGCCGCATCCGCGCCGACAGCGGCCGCAAGGTCGCGATGATCGGCCACAGCCAGGGCGTCACCGTGCCGCGCTGGGCGCTGAAATGGTGGCCGTCGGCGCGCGACGCGGTCGACGATTTCGTGATGGAAGCCGGCCCGAATCACGGCACCAGCGCGGTCGGTTCGTTGCCGTCGCTGGTGCCGCAACTGACCGGCGGTGTCGTCGGCTTGCCGGAGGTGTTCTACCAGTTCGCACCGGATTCGAATTTCATCAAGGCGCTGAACGCCGGCGACGAGACGCCGGGCGACGTGTCGTACACCTCGCTGTACTCGGCGTTCTACGACGAACTCGTCGAACCGGCCGCGCCGGTGCCGACCGCGGCGCTCGATTTTCAGCAGGACAATCCGCAGGTCGCCAACATCCTGCTGCAGGACGTCTGTCCCGGCCGCTTCGTCGATCACGTGACGATCGGTCTGACCGACCGGCTCGCGTTCGATCTCGCCGTCGACGCGATCACGCATCCCGGACCGGCCAGCGTCGATCGCGTGCGCGACGCGGCCGGCGGCCAGACCGCGCTGTGCGGCGCGCTGCCGATCGTGCCGTCGCAGATCATCGCGCCGCAGATCGTCACCGGCCTGATCGACGCGTTGCGCCAGGAAGGCGTCGACAGCATTCCGGCGCTGCATCTGGCCGGCGCCGAGCCGCCGCTGAAGCCCTACGCGCAGTAGGC
The DNA here is from genome assembly GCA_035706385.1 of Solimonas sp. Classification (GTDB taxonomy): domain Bacteria; phylum Pseudomonadota; class Gammaproteobacteria; order Nevskiales; family Nevskiaceae; genus Solimonas. Next base: position 1,513 of record DASSVA010000484.1, read on the forward strand.
CTCGGCCGGCGAATCGTGTCTCGATTTGAATTTCGTCATTGCGAGGAGGCCGAAGGCCGACGAAGCAATCCAGCTGCGCGGCTTGATTTGGCTGTGCTACTGGATTGCTTCGCCGCTGCGCGGCTCGCAATGACGGATGCTTTTATTTCAAACTGAGGCACTGCCGGCCGGCCCCACTACTGCAAACGGCCGACGTGACTGTGCGATCATGCGCGGCACACTGCCGCGCATCGCGGGGGTGTCGATCTGTCGGGGGACAGCCGCTGATCCGGTCAAAAGCCGCGTGCCGCGACGCATTCGTCGCCGGCAACGCCGCCGCTGGTCCGGTGCGCCGCGCCTCGCAGCCGCCCATGCGCCACGATGTTCCGACCGCCGTTCGAAACGGCCCTTGAAATCACCGATGCCCAAGATCGTCTTCATTCAACCCGACGGCAGCAGCCAGACCGTCGAAGCCACCGCCGGCCAGTCGCTGATGGAAGCGGCGACCGGCAATCTGGTACGCGGCATCGTCGGCGACTGCGGCGGCGCGTGTTCGTGCGCGACCTGCCACGTCTACATCGACGATGCGTGGTTCGCGAAGCTGCCGGCGGCGGACGATATCGAACTGGCGATGCTCGACGGCGCGATCGATCCCGGTCCGACCAGCCGCCTCGGCTGCCAGGTCGTCGTCAGCGACGCGCTCGACGGCATCGTCGCGCACGTGCCGAAAGCGCAGTTCTAGCAATCCATCGAGTCCCGGGAGCCACCATGCAACTGAGCCTGCCGCGCGTGCCGTTCGCCGCGCCCGCGCTGGACGCCGTCGGCCGCTGCGTGTGGACGCGCGTGCGCGTGCCGGACGACCTCACCGCGGTGACGCGGATCGACCGCGCCGCCGAAGTCGATCCGCGCGAAGCCGACATGACGGTCGCCGGCCGCGAACGGATCTGGGCCGCCGTCGAACACCTGTTCCGCGGCGGTGTGCATCCGGCGATCACGATGGAAGTCCGCCGGCGCGGCAAGATCGTGCTGAAACGCTCGATCGGCTGCGTGCACGGCAATCTGCCGGGCGATCGCGAAACGCCGGTCGTCATCACGCCGGATTCGCCGGTCAGCCTGTTCTCGGCGTCGAAGTCGATCTCGTCGCTGCTGATCCACAAGCTCGTCGACGACGGCGTGCTCTCGCTCGACGATCGCGTCGTCGACTACATTCCCGAGTTCGCGCCGCACGGCAAGGATCGCGTGACGATCCGCGGCCTGCTCGCGCATCGCGCCGGCATTCCCGACGTGCCGCACGTCGAGCCGACGCCCGATCTGCTGCGCGAGTGGGATCACATCATCGAGATGCTGTGCGCGGCCAAGCCCTTCGATCCGGACTTCGGCAAACAGGCGTATCACGCGCTGACCGGCGGTTTCATCATCGGCGAAGTCGTGCGCCGCGCCAGCGGCCGCGAACTGCCGGACGTGCTGCACGACTGGATCGCCAGGCCGCTGAAGCTGCGCTACATGACGTTTGGTCTGGCGCCCGGGCTGCGGCATCTCGCGCCGGTCAACGCGCTGACCGGGCCGCGCCCGTTCTGGCCGGCCAACCAGTTCATCAAGCGCGTCGTCGGCGTGCCGATGCAGGCCGCCGTGCGCGCGTCGAACGACGATGCGTTTCTTTCTGAAGTGGTGCCGGCCGGCAACATCTACGCGAGCGCCGACGACAGTTGCCGCGTGTTCCAGATGCTGCTCAACGGCGGCGAACTCGACGGCGTGCGCGTGCTGAAACCGGAAACCGTCGCCGACGCGCTGCGACCGGTCGGCCCGCTGCAGATCGATCGCAAGCTGCTGCTGCCGATGCGCTATTCGCCGGGCTTCATGCTCGGCCAGAATCCGGTCGGCCTGTACGGTCCCGGTTCCGGCGCCGCGTTCGGCCACCTCGGCTTTCTCACCGTGCTGTGCTGGGCCGATCCGTCGCGCGACATCGCCGTCTCGCTGCTCAACACCGGCAAGGCGCTCGCGCCGGCCGCGTTCACGCGCATCATCAACGTGCTGTTCGCGGTCGCCAGCGCCTGTCCGCGCGTCGCCTGACGCGCACGCAATAAAAAGCGCCGATGGTCGAAACCATCGGCGCTCGTGAAACACCGCAGCGGATCGGCGCTGTTTACTGCCCGCCGTTCTCCGGTCCGACCGCGTCCGGCAGCGGCGCTTCCGGCACATCCGCATCGGCCGGCGCGGTCGTCGCATCCGGCGCCGCCGCGTTGTCGACTTCCGACAGATCCGGCGCATCGCCGCCGTTGGCCGGCTCGGTCACGCCGCTGTCGGTCGCCGGCGCCATCGCACCAGCGTCCGATGTCGGAGCCATTTCCGACGCGTCCGATGCCGGCGCCACCGACACCGCGTCGCTCGCTTCGGTGACCTTCAGCTCGACGCGGCGATTGCGCTCGCGGCCTTCGTCGGTGTCGTTGTCGGCGACCGGCGAGGCTTCACCGAAGCCGGCCGTCGTCATGCGATCGGTGGCGATGCCGCGCTCGACGAGGTAATCCTTGACCGACGTCGCGCGCTGTTCCGACAGCTTCTGGTTGTACGCGTCGCTGCCCTTGCTGTCGGTGTAACCGTCGACCTCGACCTTGATGTCGGCGCGCTGCTGCAACGCGCTCGCCACCTGATCGAGCAGCGCCTTCGCGTTCAGCGTCAACGTCGCCTTGTCGAACTCGAAGTTGACGCCGCGCAGCACCAGCGTGTCGCCGAGCTTGCAGCCTTCGAAGCTCACCGGCGCGCCGTCGGTCGGCACTTCACACGGCGGCGGCGGTGGAGGAGGCGGCGGCGCGGCCTGCTCGACCGGCACCACGGCGACCGGCTCGACGACCGGTTCCGGCGCCGGCGCTTCCTTTTCCCCGAACGAATAGCGCAGGCCGAACTGCACCGAGTTCGCGCGATAGCGCGCGCGCAGATGCGTACCCGCGACGTCCTCGCGCAGATCGAAGTCGCCGTGATTGGTCTGCAGGAAACGGTAATCCAGTGACGCCGTGACGTGTTCCGTGAAGTGGAACGCGAAGCCCGCGCCGGCCTGCCACGCGAACACGGTGTCGAACTGGTTGCGCAGCTCGTTGTTGTCGTAGCGGCCGTCGTTGATCGCGACGCGCGCGGCGCCGGCACCGCCGCCGATGTACGGCTTGATCTGCGACGACAGCGGCAGTTCGTACCAGAGGTTGAACATCGCCGTGTCCGTCATCGCGTAGCCGCTGACGTCGGTGGTATCGACCGTCGTGCTGCCGATCAGTCTCGGCGTCGTCAGCTGCAGGCGCTGGATCGAATTGCGCCGGTGCGTGATCGCCAGTTCCGGACGAAACCCGTTGTCGAACGTGTAGCCGGCGGTCAGCCCGCCGAGCCAGCCGCTGTCGTATTCAAGCTGACCGACGTGCGTGCCGTCGTCCGTGCGCGCGAAACCGTAAGCCTTCAGATTCTGGTTGTCGACCAGATTGAGGCCGCCTTCGATGCCGATGTAAGGACCCGTGCCGGCCTGTGCGGCGAGCGGGCACGCGCCGACGGCGGCGAGCAGCAGGAATCGACCCAGGGGTTTGTTGGGGGGGAATGACATAGCGGCCTCCATGCTTGGAATTGTGACGCCCCGATCGTTCGGGGTCGTGATGCGGCGCCGCGTAGCATAAAGAAACTTGCCGGCGCGCGCGCGTGGGGCCGTCATTGGGTAGTGCCTCAGTTTGAAATGAGTGCCGTCATTGCGAGGAGCGTAGCGACGAAGCAATCCGGAAGACGCCGCCCGATCCGGCAGCGTTTCTGGATTGCTTCGTCGGTCTGCGACCTCCTCGCGATGACGAATTTCAAACTGAGACACTACCCGTCATTGCGGGCGCAGCGACGCACCGCAGCCGCGCTGCGATATGTCCTTACGCCGGCTTGCGGCCTTTCGTCTTCGCGGCGCCGGATCGCAGATTCTCCGCGACCGCCGCGCGGATCAGCGCCTTGAACGCTTCGGCATCGATCGGCTCGCCTTCGCGAATGTCGATCGCGCGCCGCACGTTGCCTTCGAGGCTCGCGTTGAACAGCCGCTGCGGATCGGCCAGTGCCGCGCCGCGCGCGAACGTCAGCTTCACGGTCTGCTTGTACGCCTCGCCGGTGCAGACGATGCCGGCGTGCGACCACACCGGCACGCCGCCCGGATTGCTCGGCTTGAGCCACTTGCAGTCTTCCGCGATCTGCGGGTCCGCTTCGTGGATCAGGCGACGGACCTGCGTCAGCATCGCGCCGCGCCAGCCGCCGACGGCGGCGATCCGTTCGTCGACGTGCCGTGCGCCTGACTCTGCGTCCTTGTCCTGCGTTGATGCCACGATTCGTTCTCCGTGCCGCGTCCGTTCGTGCGGCCACATTACGCGTCGCGCGGCCGCATCGAAAGGACGGGCTTCATCCGGCGAGACTTTCGAACGCGCGGGCGATGCCCATCCACGTCGCGGTCGTGGCAAACAGCGCGGTGAGCACTTGCTGGGCGAGCACGATCGCGCCGCCGTACAGATAGACCGGATGCGGTCGCCCGCGCGTGCGCCAGTCGTGGACGATCGCGACGACGATGAACAGATCGGCAACCAGACCGGGCGGCACCGACGCGAACGGCGGTGGCGGACCACCCGCCGCTGCGCCGGCCGGCGCGAGAAAGGTCAGGAACAGGCGCGCGAGGGCCGGTGTCATCATCGCGGCCATCAACAGCGTCATCAGGCGCTTGTGCACCTGCGGCCGCCGGATGTTGGCGATCGCCAGCGCAAACAGGCCGACCATCAGCGGCCACGCGCACAGCGTCACCGCGGAAAAGCGGCGCGCCGCATCGCCCATGCCGGCTGCCTCCGCGCGCTTGATCACCGCCATTTCGCCGACCAGGATCGCGCACGCGACGACGCTGAACAGCGCGATGCCGGCGAGGCCCCACGAACGATGATCGAGCGTGCGCCCCGATGCGACGAGTGCCGTCTACACGAAGTAAAAGCAGACCCAGGTGAACATCAGGATGCCGTGGATATGGATGACCGGCGGCGCATGAAAACGGCCTGCCACCACCGGCGCCCAATAGGTCGGCACGAAGCCGCCGAAAGCGACCAGCAGGAACGCGGCGGCCATCCAGACGTAAAAATACCGGCCTTCGGCCTGCACGCCGTCGGCTGCGCTCATCATCGTGCTCATCGGTTCTCCCCCGGCAAGTCGGATCGACGATGCCAGCGCCGATCTGCACGACAACATACTCCGTCCCGCGACGAAAGAAACGCGATGACCGTCGGCGCGGCGGGCTCGTCCCGCGCCCTCGACGCTGGCGTGCGTGGCGCTTTACATACCGTGGGCCGCAAGCGTCACAGCAGCACCGCACCGAGCACGCACAACAGCACGATGCTGATGCCCAGCACCGGCCCGCGGAACCAGAAGCGGATCGCGATCGCCAGATAAACCGCCGGAATCAGCACCGCAGCCGATTGCAGAAACACGCTCTCGCGAAACGCCGCGACGTGCTGCGCGCCGTAGAGCAGCGCGATGCCGAAGATGATCGGCCCCATCGAATGACTCAGATTGAACCCGAGCCACGCATCCCAGAGTTCGAGACGCCGGCTGAACCGCAACGGCGCGCCGCGCATCGCGACGCGGATCGAATCGTCGACCGGCGTGAACGACGTCGGCTTCCGGATATCGCGAACCGTCAGCACAAAGTGGCCGATGCCCATGAGCAGGATGATGATGCCCGCGGTAGCGAGAAGGATTTGGGTCATCGATTTTCCTCAGGCGCGGCGTTGCCGAAAGTGGAAATGCCACATTGGAGCGTACGCGGCCG
>DASSVA010000485.1:0-4757 GCA_035706385.1 Solimonas sp.
GTGAAGCCGTGATCGAGCAGCACCTTGGCGACGCGCGCGGTCAGCAGCGTGTGCGCTTCCGGCGACGGCGTGATGAGGTCTTCGGTCGCCGTCACCGCCTCGAACGACAGGTGCGCGTGGCCTTCGGTCATGCCCGGCATCAGGAACATGCCCTTGGCGTCGATGACCTGGCAGCCGGCTTTCGGCAGCGAACCGGCGCCGCGCGCGACGCTGCGGACGCGATTGCCTTCGATCAGCACGTCGCCGTCGAACGGCGCGGCGCCGGACGCATCCCAGATCTTCGCGCCGGCAATGATCGTCTTGTTCATCACGCTCTCTCCTCGCGGCGCTGGAATCGTGCCGCTACCGGCAATTATGCCGGGCGCCCCGATGGCGCCGAATGACCCTGCGCGCAGCGCAACTTGCCCATGCTCGCCAGCAGCTACAAGGCGCTTGTCCGGGGCCGCTACACTCGGTCGCTGCCGTGCCGCATCCGGCACACGGCGTCGGGAGGAAGACAGCGTGATCAAAGGCATACACCACGTCGCGGTCCATGTGCACGACATGGAGCGAATGGTCCGGTTCTACCGCGATGCGTTCGGCTTCGAGGTCGTCGGCGAACCGTTCAGCTGGCGCGACAGCGAGTTCATCGACCGCATCGTCGACGTCCCGAATTCCGCCGCGAAAGGCGCGATGCTGCGCTGCGGCACCTGCTATCTCGAAATGTTCCAGTACGAGGCGCCGGCGCCGACGGTGAGCAAACCGCTGAATCCGTACGACAAGGGCTACACGCATTTCTGCGTCGACGCGACCGACATCGAGCACGAATACGAGCGGCTGAAGACGCTCGGCATGACGTTCGGTCAGCCCGGCCCGATCGACGTCGGCCACGTCAAATCGATCTACGGCCGCGATCCGGAAGGCAACCTGATCGAGATCCAGCAGACCGCCGATCACTGCGATTTCCGCCTCGACAAGCTGGCGCGCTGAAACTTTCAACAACAGCTTTTCAACCGCAGATTTCGCAGATTAAAAACATGAAACTTTTTTCTGCGTCATCTGCGTAATCTGCGGTTTAAAGCCTTTCGCTTTTATTGAAACCCGATGACGAAGTCCGTCACCACGCTCGACGACAAATACCTGCAGCAAGGCGGGCGCGTGTTCATGTCGTCGAACCATGCGCTGGTGCGGCTGCCGCTCGACCAGGCGCGCCGCGACCGCGCCGCGGGGCTGGCGACCGCCGGCTACATCTCCGGTTATCGCGGCTCGCCGCTCGGCGTCTACGACTCGGCGCTGTGGGGCGCTCAGAAGCTGCTCGATCAGCACGACATCCGCTTCGTGCCCGGCCTCAACGAGGAACTCGCGGTCAGCAGCATCCGCGGCACACAGCAGCTCGCGTGGTTCGGCGCATCGAAATTCCAGGGCGTCTACGGCCTGTGGTACGGCAAGGGCATCGGCGTCGACCGCGCCTGCGAATCGCTGAAGCTCGGCAATCTCGAAGGCACGTCGGCGCACGGCGGTTTCCTCGCGATCGCCGGCGACGACCACGGCGGCAAGTCGTCGGACAGCGCGCACCAGTCCGAACACACGCTGATCGCGGCGATGCTGCCGATGCTGTATCCGGCGACGATCGCCGAGATCATCGAGTTCGGCCTGTTCGGCATCGCGCTGTCGCGCTACAGCGGCTGTTACGTCGGCCTCAAGTGCATCACCGACACGCTCGACCTGTCCGCGACGATCGAGCTTCCCGATCCGCACCGCCCGTTCGCGCTGCCGACCGACTACGCGCTGCCGGCCGACGGCCTCAACCTCAAACCGAACCTGCCGCCGCTCGTCGAGGAAGACCGGCTCGTCAATCTGCGGCTGCCGGCGGCGACCGCGTTCGCGCGCGCCAACGGCATCGACCGCGTCGTCGTCGACGGCCCGCAGCGCACGCTCGGCATCGTCAGCGCCGGCAAGGCGTATCTCGATCTGCGCCAGGCGCTCGCCGATCTCGGCCTCGACGATGCGGCGTGCGCGCGGCTCGGCATCCGCGTCTACAAACCCGGCCTGATCTGGCCGATGGATCGCGAGCGTCTCGCCGCGTTCGCGCAGGGACATCGCGCGCTGCTGGTCGTCGAGGAAAAACGCCCGGTGATGGAAGACCAGATCGCGCGTCACCTGTATGCGATCGCTGCCGACCGCCGCCCGGCGCTCGCCGGCAAACGCGATCTGCACGATGCGCCGCTGCTGCCGGCGACCGGCGAGCTGTCGGTGCCGCAGTTGCGCCGTGCGATCGTCGCCGTGCTCGAACAGCTCGGCATCCGCGACGCGCACGTGCAGACGCATGCCGACGGCTGGCGCGCGCTCGAAGCGCGTGCGCTCGCCGACGGCGGCACGATCCGTCCCGCGTATTTCTGCTCGGGCTGCCCGCACAACACCAGCACGAAGACGCCGGACGGCGCGCTCGCGCTCGGCGGCATCGGCTGCCACGGCCTCGCCGCGGTCGTGATGGATCGCAACACGATGCAGTTCGTGCCGATGGGCCACGAGGGTTCGCCGTTCGTCGGCGTCGGCCCGTTCAGCGACGGCACGCGGCACGTGTTCCAGAACATGGGCGACGGCACGTATTCGCATTCCGGCGTGCTGGCGATCCGCGCCGCGGTCGCCGCGAAAGCCAACATCACCTACAAGGTGCTGTACAACGACGCCGTCGCGATGACCGGCGGCCAGCCGGTCGAACAGCAGATCACGCCGATCGACATGGTCAACCAGCTGCTGTCGGAAGGCGTGCGGCCGGTGCGGCTGGTGTCCGACCATCCCGAGCAGTACGCCGGCCTCGCGCTGCCGGCGAACAGCTCGCTGCACCATCGCGACGAACTCGACGCGCTGCAGCGCGAACTGCAGAAGACGCCGGGCGTGACCGGCATCGTCTACGAACAGACCTGCGCGGCCGAGAAACGCCGCCGCCGCAAACGCGGCCTGATGGAAGACCCCACGCAGCGCGTCTACATCAATCCGGACGTCTGCGAAGGCTGCGGCGACTGCTCGGTGCAATCGAACTGCATCAGCGTGCTGCCGCTCGAAACCGAGTTCGGCCGCAAGCGCAGGATCGACCAGTCGACCTGCAACAAGGATTACAGCTGCGCGAACGGCTTCTGCCCGTCGTTCGTCACCGTCAGCGGTGCGAAGATCGCGACGCGCGCGAGCGGCGACGCGCAGCGCCTGCAACGGCTGATCGCCGCGCTGCCGGCGCCGGCCGTCGCGCCGCTGACCGCGCGCGGCTGCAATATCCTCGTCGGCGGCATCGGCGGCACCGGCGTGCTGACGGTCGGCGCACTGCTCGGCATGGCCGCGCATCTCGACGGCAAAGGCTGCACGATCCTCGACATGACCGGCATGGCGCAGAAAGGCGGCGCCGTCGCCAGCCACATCCGCATCGGTCCCGATCCGGGCGGCATCTACAGCTCGCGGCTGTCCGACGGCATGTGCGACGTGCTGATCGCCTGCGACATGATCGTCGGTTCCGGCGCCACGGTACTGAAGACGCTGCGGCCCGGCCACACGGCGGCGATCGTCAACCGCGACGTCGCGCCGACCGGCGCGTTCCAGAGCAACAAGCATTTCGATCTCGGCGAAAAGCGGATGCGCGACGCGATCAAAGCCGCGCTCGGCGACGGCCCGCTGTTCGAACTGAACGCGAGCCGGCTCGCGACCGAGCTGACCGGCGACAGCATCGCCACGAACATCCTGATGCTCGGCTACGCCGCGCAGAAAGGGCTGCTGCCGGTGACGATCGCGGCGATCGAACAGGCGATCCGCCTCAACGGCACGTTCATCGACGGCAACCTGCGCACGTTCGCGCTCGGCCGCGTCGCCGCGCACGATCCCGACGCCCTGCTGCGCGAACTCGGCGCGCCGGCCGCCGCAGTGCCGCTCGCGACCGTCGACGACGTGCTCGCCAGCCGCATGCGCCTGCTGAGCGCATACCAGAACGCGGCCTACGCCGAACGCTATCGCGCGTTCGTCGCCGACATCCGCGCGCGCGTCGCCGCGCGCGGCATCGACGGCGGCGAGCGTTTCGTCCGCGACGTCGCGCTGACACTCGCGCGGCTGATGACGTACAAGGACGAATACGAAGTCGCGCGGCTGTACGCCGATCCGAAATTCATGACGCGCCTGCGCGAACAGTTCGCCGGCGACTTCACGCTGCGCTTCAACCTCGCGCCGCCGATGCTGCCGGGCCGCGACGCCTCGGGCCGGCCGAAGAAACGCAGCTTCGGCGCGTGGATGCTGCCGGCGTTCCGCGTGCTCGCGAAGCTCAAGGGCTTGCGCGGCACGCCGTTCGATCCGTTCGGCCATTTCGCGGAGCGCCGCCTCGAACGCCGCCTGATCGGCGAATACCGCGCGCTGATCGACGGCCTGATCGACCGGCTCGACGCGACGACGCTGCCGATCGGCATCGAGATCGCACGCGCGGCCGGCGAGATCGGCGGCTACGGACCGGTCAAGGACGCCGCGGTCGCGCAATATCGCGCACGGCTGGAAACGCTGCTCGCCGATTTCGAGAAGGCCGCCGCGCAGCCGCGCGACCGCGCCGCTTAGCCCCCCCCAAAACCACCTCGTCATTGCGAGGAGCCGAAGGCGACGAAGCAATCCAGTGACGTATGAGCATCGGCACGACCGCTGCGCGGCCTTGCGATGACGGACTTCTCGATTCCGTCCTGAGCCGACGGGCCTCGCACCACTTGGGCCGGACGCCCGGCCCGGTTAACATCGGCGCTTCTATCCAACAGAGT
>DASSVA010000486.1:0-3904 GCA_035706385.1 Solimonas sp.
CAGAGTTACGGCCCGCAGCTCGCGGCACTGCGCCGCGGCGTGCATGTCGTCGTCGGCACGCCGGGCCGCGTGCTCGATCATCTCAAGCGCGGCACGCTCGATCTGTCCGGCATCCGCTATCTGGTGCTCGACGAAGCCGACGAGATGCTGAAGATGGGTTTCATCGAGGACATCGAGGCGATCCTGAAAAGCACGCCGGATTCGCGCCAGGTCGCGCTGTTCTCGGCGACGATGCCGCCGCCGATCCGCCGCATCGCGCAGACCTATCTGCGCGAACCGGTCGAAGTGAAGATCGCCGCGAAGACGACGACCGCGACCAACGTGCGCCAGCGCTACTGGCTGGTCGCCGGCATGCACAAGCTCGACGCGCTGACGCGCATCCTCGAAGCGGAAACCTTCGACGGCATGCTGATCTTCGTGCGCACGAAAGCGGAGACTGTCGAACTTGCCGACAAGCTCGCGGCGCGCGGCTTCAACGCGACCGCGCTGAACGGCGACATGGAGCAGAAATCGCGCGAACGCGTGATCGCCAAGCTGAAGAACCGCGAGATCGACATCGTCGTCGCGACCGACATCGCCGCGCGCGGCATCGACGTCGAGCGCATCGGCCACGTCGTCAATTACGACATCCCGACCGATCCCGAATCGTACGTGCACCGCATCGGCCGCACCGGCCGCGCCGGCCGCAGCGGCGAGGCGATCCTGTTCGTCGCGCCGCGCGAGCGCCACCTGCTGCGGCTGATCGAGCGCGTCACGCGCCAGCCGGTGACGCCGATGGAGCTGCCGAGCGTCGAATCGGTCAACGAACAGCGCCTCACCCGCTTCAAGCAGAAGATCAGCGAAGCGCTCGCGCAGGGCGGACTCGAACCGTTCCGCGAACTGGTGAAAGCCTACGAGCACGAACACGGCACCAGCGCGCTCGACATCGCCGCCGCGCTCGGCCGGCTCGCGCAGGGCGAAACGCCGCTGCTGCTGAGCGCCGACAAACACAAGACGCACGCCGGCGAACTCCGCGACAAGGCCCGCCCCGGCACCAATCCATTCGCCAGCGAAGCGCGTGCGCGCGCACCGGCGCGCAGCGAACGGCCGACGCGCGAGGCCTACGCCGAATCGCCGCGACCGGCGGCATTCGAGCGACCCGCCGCAGCGCCGCGCGCAACGTCCGCCGAACGCGCGGAACGCAGCGAACGCCCGGCGCGCGCACCGCGTCCGCGCAGCGCGCCGGAAGCCGGCATGGAAACCTTCCGCATCGCCGTCGGCCACGTCCACAACGTCAAGCCGGGCAACATCGTCGGCGCGATCGCCAACGAAGCCGGCCTCGACAGTGAATACATCGGCCGCGTCGATATCCACGACGACTACAGCCTCGTCGATCTGCCGGAAGGCATGCCGAAGAAAATCTTCCGCGATCTGCAGAAAGTCTGGGTCTGCGGCCGGCAGCTGCAGATCAGCCGTCTCGCCGACGACGCAGCGGCCGGCGAGACGGCGCGCGCGTTCGCACCGAAACGCGAATTCAATAAATCGCGCGAATTTTCCGGCGGCGGCAAAGCCACCGGCGCGAGCGGTAAAGGCGCGCACAAATTCGACGCGCGTCCCGCCTCACGTGCGGGCGGCAAGCCCGCGCATGGCGGCGGCAAACCGCATTTCGGCAAACCGCCGGCCAAGGGCAAGCCGCGCTATTGACGCGGCTGGCGCTTCAGTTTGAATCCGGAATACCACCCGTCATTGCGAGCCGCAACGCGGCGAAGCAATCCAGCTGCAATGCCAGATCAGGCGTTGGACTGGATTGCTTCGTCGGCCTTCGGCCTTCTCGCAATGACGAGTTTCAAATTGAGTCTTCGCTCTGACGCGACGGTCACGACGCGCATGTCACTTCCTTGAGCCGTGCAGCACTTCGATGCGATCGTCATCGGCGGCGGTGCCGCCGGCCTGATGTGTGCGGCGACCGCCGGCGCGCGCGGCCGACGCGTGCTGGTCGTCGAGCACGCGAACCGCGTCGGCAAGAAAATCCTGATGTCCGGCGGCGGACGCTGCAATTTCACCAATCTGCGGGTGAGCGCCGACAACTATCTGTCGGCGAATCCGCATTTCTGCAAGTCGGCGCTCGCGCGTTACACGCCGGCGGATTTCATCGCGCTGGTCGAGCGGCACGGCATTGCGTATCACGAGAAGGAACTCGGCCAGCTGTTCTGCGACGACTCGTCGAAACAGGTCGTGCGCCTGCTGCTCGACGAATGCGCGGCGGCCGGCGTGCGCATCGAGGTCGATTGCACGATCGAACGCGTCGAACGCGGTAGCGACGGTTTCCGGCTGGCGACGACGAAACTCGGCGAACTGTCCTGCGCGTCGCTGGTCGTCGCCAGCGGCGGCCTGTCGATCCCGAGCATGGGCGCGAGCGGTTTCGGTTATCAGCTCGCGCGCCAGTTCGATCACGCCGTGCTGCCGACGCGCGCCGGCCTCGTGCCGCTGACCCTGTCCGGCGCGCATCTCGACGATTACGCCGATCTGTCCGGCATCGCGATGCCGGCCGAAGCGCGCTGCAACGGCCGCGCGTTCCGTGCCGGATTGCTGCTGACGCATCGCGGCCTGTCCGGCCCGGCGATCCTGCAGATCTCGTCGTACTGGCAGCCGAAGGACGAGCTGCGCATCGACTGGCTGCCGACGCTGGCCGCCGGCGAGTTCCTGCTCGCGCAACAGGCGGCACGCCCGAACGCCGAACTGCGCACCGTGCTCGGCGACGTGTTCGTGACGCGCTTCGCGCAGCGGCTGTGCGAACGATGGCTCGGCAGCAAGCCGTTGAAGCAGTACCGCGCCGGCGAACTGCGCGCGCTCGCCGCGCGCCTGCACGACTGGCCGATCGTCGCGAGCGGCAGCGAAGGCTATCGCACCGCCGAAGTCACGCTCGGCGGCGTCGACACGCGCGAGCTGTCGTCGACGACGATGGAATCGCGCAAACTGCCGGGGCTGTATTTCATCGGCGAAGTCGTCGACGTCACGGGCTGGCTTGGCGGCTACAACTTCCAGTGGGCGTGGGCGTCGGGACACGCGGCCGGCGAAGTCGTCTGACGGATTGCTGTGCTCGCCGGATTGCACGCGGGCGGTGCTCGAAATGCTCACGTACTGAAGTACGCTGCGCTTTCTGCGCTCCGTCCTCGCGCAATCCGCCTTCGCTCGCGACGCCCGTCAGACGACTTCAGCCAGGGATTTGATCGACTTTCTTGAAATTGCGGACACCGACCGCCCGGATCCGACCGCGGTTGCCCGCCGTTCATCGACATGCGGCATGATGCCGTCCATCCCTTTTCGACCGGAGTCTTCCATGACCGCTGCCCTCGGCTATGCCGCCGAAATCGCCAAGGCGCCGCTGGTGCCGTTCACGTTCGAGCGCCGCGCGACCGGGCCGCATGACGTGCGCATCGAGATCGCGTACTGCGGCGTCTGTCATTCCGATCTGCACCAGGTCCGCGACGAATGGGGCAACAGCGTGTTCCCGATGGTGCCGGGCCACGAGATCGTCGGCCGCGTCATCGAGGTCGGCGCGCACGTGAAAGGTTTCAAGGCCGGCGATCTGGCCGGCGTCGGCTGCATGGTCGATTCGTGCCGCAGCTGCGCGGCCTGCCAGGAAGGTCTCGAACAGTATTGCGAGAAAGGCTTCACCGGCACGTACAACGGCAAGATGCGCGACGGCAGCGGCATCACCTACGGCGGCTATTCGAACCACATCGTCGTCGACGAAGCGTTCACGCTGCATATTTCGCCGAAGCTCGATCTCGCCGCGACCGCGCCATTGCTGTGCGCCGGCATCACGACGTATTCGCCGCTGCGGCACTGGAAGGTCGGACCGGGCCAGAAAGTCGGCATCGTCGGCCTCGGCGGGCTCGGCCACATGGCGGTGAAGTTCGCG
>DASSVA010000487.1:0-4921 GCA_035706385.1 Solimonas sp.
GACCAACCTGTTCGGCGACATCCTGTCCGACCTGGTCGCCGGCCTGGTCGGCGGACTCGGCATGGCGCCGGGCGCCAACATCGGCGCCGACGCGGCGATCTTCGAAGCGGTGCACGGCTCGGCGCCGGACATCGCCGGCAAAGGCATCGCCAATCCGGTCGCGCTGATGCTCGCCGCGGCGATGATGCTCGATCATCTCAAGCTCAACGACAGGGCGACGCACCTGCGCAATGCGATCGACGCGACGCTGAACGTCGATCAGGTGCGCACCGGCGACCTCGGCGGCAAGGCCGGCACGCGCGCGTTCACGGCGGCGCTGGTCGCGCGCATCCGCAATGGCTGAAGAGGTATTCTCGCACGTGAAATCATTCGGCCGTTTCGACTACGTCATCGCCGGCGGCGGCAGCGCCGGTTGCGTGCTCGCCAATCGCCTGAGCGCCGATCCCGACGTCACGGTGCTGCTGCTCGAAGCCGGCGGCCGCGACAACTGGATCTGGATCCACATCCCGGTCGGATACCTGTACTGCATCGGCAATCCGCGCACCGACTGGTGTTTTCGCACCGAAGACGAAGCCGGCCTCGGCGGTCGCAACATCCTCTACGCGCGCGGCCGCGTGCTCGGCGGCTCGTCGTCGATCAATGCGATGATCTACATGCGCGGACAGGCGCGCGATTACGACCAGTGGGCGCAGCTGACCGGCGACGCGTCGTGGGCCTGGGATGCCGTGCTGCCGGTGTTCAGGAACAGCGAGGACCACTGGCGCGGCGCGAACGCGCATCACGGCAGCGGCGGCGAACTGCGCGTCGAACAGCAACGCCTGCGCTGGGACATCCTCGACCGTTTCGCCGACGCCGCCGAGCAGGCCGGCATTCCGCGCACCGACGACTTCAACCGCGGCGACAACACCGGCTCCGGCAAATTCGAAGTCACGCAACGGCGCGGCGTGCGCTGGAGCGCGTCGCGCGCGTTCCTGCGGCCGGCGCTGAAACGGCCGAACCTGAAAGTCGTGACCGGCGCGCTGGTCGACCGCGTCCGTTTCACCGGCACGCGCGCGAGCGGCATCGAATTCATGCTCGGCGACGAACGCTGTCATGCCGACAGCCGGATCGAAACCGTGCTCGCCGCCGGGTCGATCGGCTCGCCGGCGATCCTGCAGCGCTCCGGCATCGGCGACGCGCAACGGCTCGGCGAACTCGGCATCGGCACGACGCATCACCTGCCGGGCGTCGGCCGGAATCTGCAGGACCATCTGCAGCTGCGCTCGATCTATCGCGTCGCCGGCATCCGCTCGCTGAACCAGATCGCCGGCCACTGGTGGGGTCAGGCGATGATGGGCCTCGAATACGCGTGGCGGCGCGGCGGCCCGCTGAGCATGGCGCCGAGCCAGCTCGGCGTGTTCACGAAATCCGACGCCTCGCAGCCGACGCCGAATCTCGAATATCACGTGCAGCCACTGTCGCTCGACAAGTTCGGCGATCCGCTGCACCGCTTCCCGGCGTTCACCGCCAGCGTCTGCAATTTGCGACCGACGTCGCGCGGTGACGTCCATATCCGCTCGGCGGCGCCCGGCGACGCGCCGGCGATCGCGCCGCGCTATCTGTCGACCGACGAAGACCGCCGCGTCGCCGCCGACGCGTTGCGGCTGACGCGGCGCATCGTCGCGCAGCCCGCGCTCGCGCCGTATCGGCCGGAGGAATACCTGCCGGGGCCACAGCACGAAACGGACGAGGAGCTGGCGATCGCCGCCGGCGCGGTCGGCACGACGATCTTCCATCCGGTCGGCACCTGCCGGATGGGCCGTGCCGCCGACGGCGCCGTCGTCGACACGCGGCTGCGCGTGCACGGCATCCAGGGATTGCGCGTCGCCGACGCGTCGATCATGCCGACGATCACGTCGGGCAACACCAACGCACCGACGATGATGATCGCCGACAAGGCGAGCGCGATGATCCGCGAGGATCGTGTCGGCGCGAGCCTTTGAGGCTTCAGGGACAACGATTGCAGGCAAAAAATCGTCATGCCCGCGAAAGCGGGAATCCAGGGCGCATGTCCAGCACGCGATGCTCTTGAACCCTGGATGCCCGCTTTCGCGGGCATGACGAATTGTTCTTATGCGCGCCTTCTGCTTAACAGCAGATCTGCATCGCCAGCCGGATTGCCAGCGCCAGCAGCACCAGCGACGAAATCGAGAACAGCGCGAAGCGCAGTTCGATCTTGTTGATCAGCGCCTGCACGAGACTGTGGACGACACGCAGACCGACATAGGCCCACGCGATGTCGACGCTCGCCGACGAGGTGTCGCCGAGCAGCACGAGCGCGAGCACGACGGCGTAGAACAGCACCGGCTGCTCGTGCAGGTGATTGTAGTTGTCGGCCTTCCAGCGCACGGTCGCCGGCAGCTCGGACATCTGCTCGCCGTTGATGCGCTGCGGATCGAGGCGCATCTTCATCCTGTTGATCGCCGGAATGCGCGTCGCGTACATCCAGAACCACATCACGAACGTCCACAGCACCAGAACGACCAGCGGTTGCAACAGCAGTTTCGCGTTTTCCATGGCCCCTTCCCTTGAGATGCGCCAGACGGCGCGGCGTCACCCTAGCGTGAAAACGACCGCGTGAAAACAAGAAGGCCGGGCGATGCCCGGCCTCTTGTTACCGCCGCATGAAGTGCGCGCTTACTGCACGCGCTGCAATACCGTCGCGACGCCCTGACCCATGCCGATGCACATCGTCGCGAGGCCGAACTCGGCGTTCTTGTCGTTGAGCACATGCGCGAGCGCGCCGCTGATGCGCGCGCCCGAGCAGCCGAGCGGATGGCCGAGCGCGATCGCGCCGCCGCGGATGTTGACGCGGTCCATGCGCTCGGTGAGCTTGAGATCCTTCAGCACCGCCAGCGACTGCGCGGCGAACGCTTCGTTGAGCTCGAAGTAATCGATGTTGGCCAGCGACAGACCGGCGCGCTTCAGCGCCTTCTGCGACGCCGGCACCGGGCCGATGCCCATGATCGACGGGTTGCAGCCGGCCGACGCCATGCTGACGACCTTGGCGAGCGGTTTGAGACCGAGCGCCTTGGCCTTGTCGGCCGACATCACCAGCAGACACGAGGCGCCGTCCGAGATCGCCGAGCTGTTGCCGGCGGTGACACTGCCTTTCGGATTGAACGCCGGCTTCAGCTTGCCGAGATCGGCGAGGTTGGCGTCGGCACGAACGACTTCGTCGAAGTCGACCGACAGCGGCGCGCCGTCGGCGTCATGGCCCTGGATCGCGACCATCTCGTTCTTGAATTCGCCGTTCTTCCACGCCGCGTACGCCTTCTGGTGCGAGGCGAGCGCGAACTGATCCTGCTGCTCGCGCGAGACCTGGTGCGTCTGCGTCAGCATTTCCGCGGTCAATCCCATCATCGCCGACGCCTTGGCGGTGTTGATCGACAGTTCCGGATCGCCGTCGAAGCCGTGCGTCATCGGCACGTGGCCCATGTGCTCGACGCCGCCGACGATGAAGGTGTCGCCGACGCCGGCCTTGATGCTGCCGACGGCGGCATGCAGCGCCGTCATCGACGAACCGCACAGCCGATTGACGGTCTGCGCCGACACGCTCTGCGGCAGGCCGGCGAGCAGCGCGGCGTTGCGCGCGATGTTGAACCCCTGTTCGAGCGTCTGGATCACGCAGCCCCAGATCACGTCCTCGACCTCGTCCGGCTTGAGCGCCGGATTGCGCTTGAGCACTTCCTGCATCAGGTGCGCGGACAGCGCCTCGGCGCGCACGTTGCGAAACACGCCACCGCGCGAACGGCCCATCGGCGTGCGGATCGCGTCAACGATTACGACATCAGTCATGGTGAATCTCCAAAAATCGTGATTGGTGATTCGTGACGGGTGATTCGCCTTTCAATCACGAATCACCGATCACCAATCACTTCGGAAAGTAGAGCTTGCCTTCGGCGGCCATCTTCTTCATCGACTCGGTCGGCTCGTAGAGCTTGCCGAGCTGCGCGTACTTCGCGCATTTGTCGAGGATGGTCTTCATGCCGATCGTGTCGGCGTATTTGAGTGCGCCGCCGCGGAACGGCGGGAAGCCGATGCCCATGATCAGGCCCATGTCGGCTTCGGTCGGCGTCTCGACAATGCCGTCGTCGAGGCAGCGTACCGTTTCGATGATCATCGGCAGCATGTGCCGGTCGACGATCTCCTCGTCGCTCATGTCGACCTGCGCCTTCTGGATCGGCTTGAGCAGCTCGTAGGTCGCCGGGTCGGCGATCTTCTTCGGCTTGCCCTTCGGATCGGTCTCGTACTTGTAGAAACCGACGCCGTTCTTCTGGCCGAAGCGCTTGTTCTCGTACATCACGTCGAGCGCGGTCTTCTCGCCGGTCGTGTTCTTCATGCGGTCCGGATAGCCTTCCGACAGCACGTCGCCGACATGGTGCGAGGTATCGATGCCGACGACGTCCTGCAGGTACGCCGGCCCCATCGGCCAGCCGAAACCTTCCATGACCTTGTCGATCTTGACGAAGTCGGCGCCGTCGCGGATCGCGCCGAGGAAGCCGTAGAAATACGGGAACAGGATGCGGTTGACGAGAAAGCCCGGGCAGTTCCTGACGACGATCGGCGTCTTGCCCATTGCCGCGGCGTACGCCGCGACCGTGGCGATCGCGTCCTTCGACGTCTTCTCGCCGTAGATCACCTCGACCAGCGGCATGCGGTGCACGGGGTTGAAGAAGTGCATGCCGAGGAAGTTTTCCGGATGCTTGACCGCCGTCGCCAGTTCGTCGATCGAGATCGACGAGGTGTTCGACGCGATGATCGTGCCTTCCCTGACCTGACTCTCGACTTCGGCGAGCACCGACTTCTTGATCTTCGGATTCTCGACGACCGCCTCGACGACGATGTCGACGGTCTTGAAATCGCCGTAGTTCAGCGTCGG
>DASSVA010000488.1:0-8219 GCA_035706385.1 Solimonas sp.
TCGACAGCCGGACCTCGTCGAGGATTTCGCGGTAGCCGGTGCCGAGTTCCTGCAGATTGCGATGCAGGCTGCGGGCACTGGTGCCGAGCTGCATCGCGACCGCTTCCCTGGCCGGCACGCCTTCGATGATCATCGCGCCGATCAGGTGTCGCACCTCGTCCGGCAGCGACGACGAATGCTCGTGGCGGCGGATGATGTCGCGCGCGTCGCGGTCGAGCACGTCCTTCATGAACGCATCGCCGTAGCGCATGCGGATCTTCAGCGTCGCCGTGGGCATCACCAGGCACGACTGCGGCCGGTCGAAATAGACCGGGCAGCGGAAGAACTCGAAGTACTTGCGTACCGCGTCGGCGCCGTCGGGGCGCGCATGCGCGAAATGCACGGCCTGCGGGAACGGCGCGTTCTCCGGCAGCAGCAGCCGCGACAGCGTGACCAGCACGCCGAGCACGTATTCGGTCGCCTGCCGGCGGAAGAACGGACTGCCGGCGAGGCAGCGCCAGCTGA
The DNA here is from genome assembly GCA_035706385.1 of Solimonas sp. GTDB lineage: Bacteria > Pseudomonadota > Gammaproteobacteria > Nevskiales > Nevskiaceae > Solimonas. Next base: position 505 of record DASSVA010000488.1, read on the forward strand.
CGACGACGCTGCCGGGCTCGAAGCTCATCGCGCTCTCGCCGATGTTGCTGAGCAGGCCGCGGTAGCGGGAAACGGCGTCGAGCACGTCCGCGAACGTCGCGCACGACTGCGAGATGTAGCCGAGCACGCCGAACGTTGCCGGCTGGATGTCCTCGGCCAGATGCAGGCCCATCAGCGGATCGGAATAACGCCGCGCGAATGCCGTCAGCATGCCTTCGAGCACGGCGACCGGCACCAGTCCGTCGGCGTCGACGAGACGCGCCCGCGCGAGACCGGCTTCGTCGATCAGCTCGTCCATGCGCAGACCGGCCGCTTCGCCGCGCGCGATGATGTGCTTGAGATGGCGGACGGAAACCCAGCCGAGCGCGTTCGCGCTGCCGGTCACCGGCGTCGACATCGGCACTTGGTTTTCGAACACGGGCATCACTCTCCGATGATGGCACAGCACAGGCCGGTATCCGGCTTTCTGTCCCGTTTGAACACCGGCCGTGGCCACTCTGGAAACTAGTCCGCCGGCAGATGCACGCCTACGATGTTCCGGCCATGACGCCGACGGCGTCTATGACAATTGCGACGTATGGCAGTGGCCATCGGGCCGGCGCCGCACGTCGACTTCATGCCGGCGACGCACGCAAGCTTCGATGCGTCGCCGGCAGCCGCAGCCGGGGGACACAGACGCAATGTGCGTAGCGCGACGATTACCGACAGAACGAGTCCGTCGCGCGCGACGCGACGTGATGCCGCGGCAGCTGCGTGCAGCGGTCGCGCTGGCCGCATTGCTGCTGAGCGCCTGCGGCGCGAGCAGTTCCACCACGGATGCCGGCGATACTTCGCAGCCGTCGTCCGATCCGAGCCGCACCGTCACGCAGGCGCTGAGCTTCGAAACCAGCGATGGCGCGACCCTGCACGCGACGATCCGCGGCACCGACGATCTGCGTCCGCGGCCACTGCTGATCGAATTCAGCCCGTATGGCGCCGGCAGCGACATCCCCGATTTCGGACCGGCGTACAACCACATCTTCGTCAACGCGCGCGGCACCGGCCAGAGCAGCGGCGTCTGGACCGCGGTCGGCCCGCACGATCAGCAGGATGTCTCGGAGTTCGTCGCGTGGGCGTGCCAGCAGCCGTGGAGCAACGGCCATATCGGCCTCTACGGTTTTTCGGCGAGCGCGATCGCGGTCTACAACTCGCTGCACCTGCCGCTGGCCTGTGTCGACGCGGCGGCGCTGATGGCCGGCACCAACGATCTGTACCGCGACCTGCTCTATCCGGGCGGCGGCATGAACCTGCTGCCGGGCGCGGTGGTCGGGCTCGGCGTCGGCGCGCCGATCATCCTCGGCGGCCTGCTCAACCTCGTCCAGCAGCCGGGCCTGCCGCTCGCGCAGGTGTTCGCCGGCGTCGGCTTCCTCGGCACGATCACCAACGTGCTCGCGCACACGACCGAGGATCAGTTCTGGCTCGACCGCACGCAGCGCGCCGGCCCGAACCATTTCCCGGTGCTCGCCGATACCAGCTTCTACGACGTCGAATCGCGCGGGCCGTTCGAGAGCTACAAGATGCTGCGCGATCTCGGCGTGCCGGTGCACCTGAAGACGCTCGGCGCGCACGACGGCTTCCCGGCCAACACCGACGGCCCGCAGCCCGCGTACCGGCGCTGGTTCGACCATTATCTGCTTGGCAAGGACAATGGCGTCGAAAGCGAAGCGAAAGTCGAACTGCTGATCGGCCACGGCGGTTACGGCGCGCTGAAGGCCGGCGACTTCACGCGCATCGAAACCAGCGACTGGCCGGTGCCGGGCACGCGCTGGCAGACGTTCTATCTCGATCCCGCGCGCGGCGGCGGCGCGCATTCGCTCAACGACGGCCAGCTCGATCCGCAACCGCCGGCGCAGCAGGCACGACAGGGCTATCCGGCGCTGACCTCGCTGCTGGCCAGCGATCCGAACACCACCGCGACGGTGTCCGCCGCCGGCGTCGGCACGCTGTTCCAGTTCCTGCCGTTCCTCGACGAAATGGGCCTCGTCGAAACGCTGTCGCTGACGTACACGACGCCGGCGCTGAACGCGGACGTCGACGTCGTCGGGCCGGCGAGCCTCGTCCTGCATCTGTCGTCAGTCTTGCCGGAAGCCGACATCGTCGCGGTGATCGCCGACGTCTGGCCCGACGGCAGCGCGCATGCGGTCGGCATCGGCCGGCTGCGCAGCAGCTTTCCGGACCTCGTCGCCGAACGCTCGGTCGTCGACGATCGCGGCGAGATCGTCCAGCCGTATGCCGACCACAGCCAGAAGTCATTTGCGCTGCCGGCGCAGATGCGCGAATACCACGTCGAGTTCTGGCCCGTCGGCAACCGCTTCCAGGCCGGTCACCGGCTGCGTCTGTACCTGACCGGCGCGGCGACCTATTCGATCCCGGCGCCGAATCTCAATCTCGTCTCGATCGGCGGCGATACGCCGTCGCGCCTGCTGCTGCCGGTGCTGCCCGGCAGCGACCTCTGCGCGGCGACCGGCACGTCGTGCGACAGCGCGGCGCTCCGGTAAGATTTCATCATGGCCATCAAATCCCTGCGCGACAGGAAATGCCTGATCACCGGTGCCGCGAGCGGCATCGGCAAGGCGACCGCGCTCGCCGCCGCGCGCGAAGGCGCCGAACTGTTCCTGACCGACGTCAACGCCGCGGCGCTCGCCGCCGCCGCCGCCGAAGCGCGCGAACTCGGCGCGCGCGTTGCGCTGCACCGCGCGTTCGACATCGCCGACATCGACGCGGTGCGCGCGTTCGCGAACGACATCCATCAGGCGCACGGCAGTCTCGACGTCGTGATGAACATCGCCGGCATCTCGATCTGGGGCTCGATCGAGAATCTGGCGCACGAACACTGGCGGCGCTGCATCGAGATCAACCTGATGGGGCCGATCCACGTGATGGAATGCTTCGTGCCGCCGATGATCAAAGCCGGCCGCGGCGGCCATCTCGTCAACGTCTCGTCGGCCGCCGGCCTGTTCGGTCTGCCGTGGCATGCCGCGTACAGCGCCAGCAAGTTCGGCCTGCGCGGCATCTCGGAAGTGCTGCGCTTCGATCTCGCGCGCCACCGCATCGGCGTCAGCCTGGTCTGCCCCGGCGGCGTCGACACCGGGCTCGTCAGGACGCTCGAGATCGTCGGCCTCGATTCCGAAGCGCCGGACATGCTGAAGATGCGCAAGCGCTTCCAGCAGCACGCGATCACGCCGGATCAGGCGGCGCGCAAGATTCTTCGCGGCATCACGGCCAACCGCTATCTCGTCGTGACCTCGCCGGACGTGTGGATCGGCCACTGGTTCCAGCGCAAGTTCGCGCCGCCGTACGAATTCGTCATGCGCCTGCTGAACGACCAGTTGCACCGGATCGCGCGCCGCCAGCGCGCGGCAGCGAAGCCGCAGCCGTGACGCCAATCGAACGTCAGCTCGCGCCGCCCGGCGGCTGGCATCACGGCGCGCCGCGGCTGCCGCCGCTCGCGCTCGCGAAACTGAGCCTGCCGCTGCGCACGCTGTTCGCCGTCGCCGCGCGCTGGGCGAAGAAGCGGACCGGCACCGCGCTGGTTCCCGACGTGTTCCTGTTGCTGCTGCGGCACCCGCGCCTGTTCTGGCCGTGGCTGCGTTTCGCGTCGAAACTGATGCCGTACGGCACGCTCGACCGGCGCGACGCCGAGCTGATGATCCTGCGCGTCGCGTGGAATTGCCGCTGCCGCTACGAATGGGGCCAGCACGTGCCGATCGCCCTGCTCGCCGGCGTGCCGCCCGCCGACATCGCCCGCCTCGCGCACGGCCCCGACGCCGACGGCTGGCGCGCGCACCAGGCGGCGCTGCTGCACGCGGTCGACGAGCTGCATCGGCAACGGACGATCGCCGACGCGACCTGGCAGCGTTTGCGCGAGCACTTCGACGAGCGCCGCCTGATCGAGCTGACGATGCTGATCGGCCACTACGAAATGCTCGCCGGCGTGCTGAACAGCGCCGGCCTGCCGCTCGAAGCGGCGACCGAAACGCAGCTCGCGAACGCACCGATCCACGGCTGACGCATCTGGTTCGATGCGGCGCGGCGTTGATGGGATAATGCGGCGCCATCGCTGCCTTGCCGAACCCGCGTGTCATCAACCGAGCCTTCCTCCCTGAATCCCTGGCGCTTCTGCGTCGCGCCGATGCTGGACTGGACGGACCGCCATTGCCGGTTCTTCCTGCGGCAGATTTCGCGCCATGCGCGGCTGTATACGGAAATGGTGACGACCGGCGCGATCCTGCACGGCGATCGCGCGCGCTTCCTGCAGTTCGACGCCGCCGAGCATCCGCTCGCGCTGCAGCTCGGCGGTTCCGATCCGGCCGCGCTCGCGCAATGCGCGGCGATCGGCGAATCGTTCGGCTATGACGAGATCAACCTCAACTGCGGCTGCCCGTCCGATCGCGTGCAAGGCGGCGGCTTCGGCGCATGCCTGATGAACGAACCGGCGCAGGTCGCCGCCGCGGTCCGCGCGATGCGTGCGGCGACTGCGCTGCCGGTCACCGTCAAGCATCGCATCGGCGTCGACGATTCCGACGAATACGATTTCATGCGCCGCTTCGTCGACACCGTCGCCGCCGTCGGCTGCGAAGTGTTCATCGTGCATGCGCGCAAGGCCTGGCTGAAGGGTCTCTCGCCGAAGGAGAACCGCGAGATTCCACCGCTGCGCTATGAAGCCGTGCACCGGCTCAAGCAGGAATTCCCGCAGCTGACGATCGTGCTCAACGGCGGACTGCGCGACGTCTCGCTTGGCGAACTGCAGCTCGCGCACGTCGACGGCGTGATGCTCGGCCGCGAGGTCTACGAGAATCCATACGTGCTCGCCGACGTCGACGCGCGGCTGTTCGGCGACAGCGCGCCGGTCGCCAGCCGCGACGAGATTCTCGCGCGCATGACGGACTACGCGGCGCGCGAACTCGAACGCGGCGCCGCGCTCAATCACATCACGCGCCACCTGCTCGGCCTGTATCGCGGACTGCCCGGCGGCCGCGCGTTCCGGCGCGTGCTGTCGGAGCGCGCGCACCGGCGCGACAGCGATGCGACGCTGCTGCGCGCGGCACGCGAGGCGATGGACGCGTTACCATCTCCGGCCGCGGCCTGACGCCGCGGCTTCTCCATACGAAAACCGGAATGCCATGACCACCGACACCACCCGCGTCCGCATCGACACCACGCTCGGCGCGATCGAACTCGAACTCGACGCCGCGAAAGCGCCGAACACCGTCGCCAACTTCGTCCAGTACGCGAACGACGGCCATTACGACGGCCTCGTCTTTCACCGCGTCATCAAGGGCTTCATGATCCAGGGCGGCGGCTACGACGCGAGCTACGACCAGCGCAAGACGCGCGCGCCGATCGGCATCGAATCGGCGAACGGCCTGAAGAACGACCGCGGCACGATCGCGATGGCGCGCACGTCCGACCCGAACTCGGCGACCTCGCAGTTCTTCATCAACCACGGCGACAACGACTTCCTCAACCATCCGGGCCAGGACGGCTACGGCTACGCGGTGTTCGGCAAGGTCACGTCCGGCATGGACGTGGTCGACAAGATCGCCGAAGCGCCGACCGGCAACGCACGCCCGTTCGGTCGCGACGTACCGGTGACGCAGGTCGTGATCGACAAGGTGACGGTGCTTTGAGCTGCAAGCCTCGTCATTGCGAGCGTAGCGAAGCAATCCAGCGACACCGCTCGATCAGGCGACGCGGCTGGATTGCTTCGTCGCTGCGCTTCTCGCAATGACGAAACCCAGGCAGGGCTTGCTCAAGCTCGGCTCCCGCGCATGATTCTGCTGCTGTCGGATCTTCATCTGCCGAACGAGCCCTCGCCGCTGCGCGAGGGCTTTCTGCATTTTCTCGATGGTCCGGCGCGCAGCGCCGAGGCGGTCTACATCCTCGGCGACCTGTTCGAATACTGGGTCGGCGACGACGTCGGCCTCGACGACTACGCGGCGGAAGTCGCCGCGCTCGCGGCATTGCAACGCAGCGGCGTCGCGCTGTTCTTCATCGCCGGCAACCGCGACTTCCTGGTCGGCCGCCGCTTCGCCACAGCGACCGGCGCAACGATTCTCGACGATCCGCAGGTGCTCGATCTCGGCGGCACGCGCACGCTGATCTCGCACGGCGACCGCTATTGCACCGACGATGCCGGCTACCAGCGCTGGCGGCGTTTCTCGCGCAACCGCGTCGCGCAGTGGCTGTTCACGCGCCTGCCGCGCAGCCGCCGTCATGCGATCGCCGGCGGCCTGCGCCACAAGAGCGGCGCCGAAAAGCGCAACAAGCCGTCGTCGATCATGGACGTCAACGACGCGGCGATCCGCGCGGCGATGCAGCGGCACGGCGTCACGCGCATGATCCACGGCCACACGCACCGGCCGGCCGATCATCTGCTGCAGCTGCCGGGCGGCGTGCGCGCGACACGCATCGTGCTCGCCGACTGGCACGCGCAGCGGATGGAATACCTGTCGGTCGACGCGCACGGGCGCTGCGTGCGACGGCTGGTCGACGCCTCGCCGCCGTCCGTTCCGAATATCGAGCCCTAGGGACGCACTCGGCCGATGGTACTTGACCCCATCCCCGAATTTGTATCGGCCTAAGGTAGAGAAATCGGCGCTTTGGGGTTTTCTCGTGCTGCGGCCACAAACAGCGCTGGCGTGCTATCGGCCAAGGCTGAGTGCGGGTGGAAATGATTGTAGTCGCATCTCCATGATTCGATCTTTTCACGTGCGTCTTCGAGCGACAAAAACCAGTGAGGGTTCAGGCATTCAACGCAATCTGTTCTTCGGTGTATTTGGTCTTCCTTCATAGCAAAACAACCTCCTGCCAGAGGTCAGTTTCGCCGAAAAACTCCACTTTCAAGCGATACAAATGGCAGGGATGGAGTCAACTGCTGACCTGACTGTCAAGCGGGCGAAATGCGCCCTTTTCGTTGTGTTTCCAGTAGGACGTGTATGAAGACAGTCATATTACATTTTGCTCACTAATCGGTTATCCGGTGCGTGCTAGCATTTTGCGTCAACTTGACCTCATAAATTCATTCTGGCTGATTCTCGGCTCGGAAGGCCGGGCGTTGGCCGATAGGGACGGATACATGAAATCAAAGCGCTTGGCTCTTGCAGGCCTGTTCAGTCTGATGATGGTGAATATCGTTCTGGCGGATGGCACGACAGGCCTTCCGAACAATGTCCCGGACGGCAAAGCCATAGAACAGGGAACAGGGACCGAGTCGAGCTGGCCCGGACCTCCGAAAGCACCAGCCAATGCACCGAATATTGTTGTGATCCTGTTGGACGATGTCGGGTTTGCAGCCAGCAGCACCTTTGGTGGACCGGTGCAAACGCCTGTGCTACAGGCGCTCGCCGGAGAAGGCCTTCGGTATAACAACTTCAATGTGACGCCTCTCTGCTCGCCAACGCGCGCCGCCCTGTTATCGGGCCGCAATCCCCATCGTGTCGGCTTTGGAACGGTAGCGGAGCTGGCGCGGGCGCAGCCGGGATATAACTCGGTCTGGCCCAAAAGCGCAGCGTCGGTCGCGGAAATCCTGAGGGAGAACGGCTATAGCACCGCGGCCTTCGGCAAATGGCACAACACACCCGATTGGGAGGTGAATCCGGCGGGCCCGTTCGACCATTGGCCGACCGGATTGGGTTTCGAACATTTTTATGGATTCATGGCCGGCGAGGCGAGCC
>DASSVA010000489.1:0-3344 GCA_035706385.1 Solimonas sp.
GCAGCGTGCCGGCGCTGCCGTCGTTGGCGCAGTAGGTCTCGGCGACCGGCGTGCAGTCCTCGCCTTTCGCCAGCTTTTCGGGCGAGAAGGCATCCTGGCAGGACGTCAGCGCGGGAGTGTCGCCGCCGCCATCGCCACCACTGCCATTGCCGGAACCGTCGCTGCCACCATTGCCGCCGCTACTGCCGCTGCCGCCACTGCCGCCGCAGGCGGCCATCGCAAGCACGGCGATCAGGCACATGTATCGAACCAGCTTCATGGAAATTTCTACCTTTGGGCTGACGCCCGGGAGCAATGCGAGCAGGCGATGGCCGCTATCTGGTTTCGTGGATCGGGCCGTCGGCGACGACGATGCCGTCGGCATCGGCATACAGCCACTGGCCGGACTTGAACGTCACGCCGGCGAAGCTGACCGGACGGTTGCGATGGCCGGTATGCAGACCTTTTTCCGATTTGCGCGGATGCGCGCCGAGCGCCTTGATGCCGATGTCCTGTTCGGCCAGTTCGTCGGTGTCGCGGACGAAACCGTTGACGACGATGCCGGCCCAGCCGTTGTCGACGCCGAGCTTGCCGAGATTGCCGCCGACCAGCGCGCAACGCGCCGAACCGCCGCCGTCGACGACCAGCACCTGGCCGTTGCCGCGTTCTTCGAGCAGCGCGCGGACCATGCCGTTGTCCTCGAAGACCTTGAGCGTGACGATCGGGCCGTGGAACGCGGACGCGCCGCCGAAATCGCCGAAGATCGGATCGGCGACCTGGGCTTCGGGATGCGCATCGGAAAGATCGGTCGTCGCAACGCTCATGCAGCTCTCCTTTCAAGAATCCGCGATACCGCCGGCATCAGCAGCGCGTACAGCGCGAAACCGACGAATGCCAGCAGCGTCCAGGCCGGCAGCGACAGGCCGAGCCACTGCGCGGTGATCTTGGCGCAGCTGGCGTCGCCGCGCAGCACGGTCATGATCGCCTCGTTGGCCGGCATCATCTGCAGCAGGTAATCGAGCGTCGGGCCGCAGGCCGGCACCTGATCGGCCGGCAAGTGCTGCAGCCAGACGTGGCGCGCGGCGATGCCGATGCCGATCGCCGCCGCGATCGCCGCCAGGCCCGCATAGAACCAGCGGCCGCCGCCGCGCGGACCGTGCAGCGCGCCGGCCAGGAAGACCAGGCCGGTCGCCGCCATCGCGACGCGCTGGAAGATGCAGAACGGACACGGCTCGTAGCCGCGCATGTGCTGCAGATAGACGATCGCGAACGCCAGTCCGAACACGCAGCCGAGAAAGCCGAGCAGACTGAGCAGACGGAAATTCAGATGCATGATGTCGCTCCTGCGAGCAAGGATCAGGCCACGGCAACGGGAATATTGCCGATCTTGCCGGCAATTTTTTTCTGCCACAGCTTCGGCCCGGTTTCGTGGACCGACTCGCCGCTGCTGTCGACCGCGACCGTCACCGGCATGTCCTGGACCTCGAATTCGTAGATCGCTTCCATGCCGAGATCGTCGAAGCCGAGCACCTTCGCCGAACGGATCGCCTTGGCGACCAGATATGCCGCGCCGCCGACCGCCATCAGATATGCGCTCTTGTGCTTGCGGATCGATTCGATCGCGACCGGACCGCGCTCGGACTTGCCGATCATCGCGATCAGCCCGGTCTGCGACAACATCGTCTCGGTGAACTTGTCCATCCGCGTCGCCGTCGTCGGGCCGGCCGGGCCGACCACCTCGCCTTTCACCGGATCGACCGGGCCGACGTAATAGATCACGCGATTCGTGAAATCGACCGGCAGCTTCTCGCCCTTCGCGAGCATGTCGGCGATGCGTTTGTGCGCGGCATCGCGGCCGGTCAGCATGCGGCCGTTCAGCAGCAGCGTCTGGCCCGGTTTCCAGCTCGCCACAATTTCCTTCGTCAGCGTATCGAGATTGATGCGCGTCGCGGTCCGGGTGTCGGCCTGCCAGGTCACCTTCGGCCAGTCCTCGAGCTTCGGCGTCGGCAACACCGCCGGGCCGGAACCGTCGAGTTCGAAATGCACATGGCGCGTCGCCGCGCAGTTCGGAATCATCGCGACCGGCAGGTTCGCGGCATGCGTCGGGTAATCGAGCACCTTGACGTCGACGACCGTCGTCAGGCCGCCGAGCCCCTGCGCGCCGATGCCGAGCTGGTTGACCTTCTCGTACAGTTCGAGCCGCAGTTCCTCGGCGCGGTTCTGCGCGCCGCGGCTTTTGAGCTCGTGGATGTCGACCGGCGCCATCAGCGATTCCTTCGCCAGCAGCATCGCCTTCTCCGGCGTGCCGCCGATGCCGACGCCGAGAATGCCCGGCGGGCACCAGCCGGCGCCCATCGTCGGGATCGTCTTGAGTATCCAGTCGACGATCGAATCGCTCGGGTTGAGCATCGCCATCTTCGACTTGGCTTCCGAGCCGCCGCCCTTGGCCGCGCAGATCACCTCGACGTGATCGCCGGCGACGACCTCGTAGTGGATCACCGCCGGCGTGTTGTCCCGGGTGTTCGTGCGCTTGCCGGCCGGATCGGCGAGCACTGACGCGCGCAGCTTGTTGTCCGGATGGTTGTACGCGCGCTTGACGCCTTCGTTGACCATCTCGGTGACCGACAGCTGCGCATCCCAGCGCACGTTCATGCCGATCTTGAGAAACACGGTGGCGATGCCGGTGTCCTGGCAGATCGGCCGATGGCCTTCGGCGCTCATCCGCGAGTTCGTCAGGATCTGCGCGATCGCGTCCTTCGCCGCCGGATTCTCCTCGCGCTCGTACGCTTCGCCGAGGGCGGTGATGTAATCGAGCGGGTGGTAATAGCTAATGTACTGGAACGCGTCGGCAATCGACTGGACGAAGTCTTCCTGGCGGATCGTGGTCATGAGGCTCGAGGACTTGCGGGGGCGGAATTTCCGGCCGCGAATGCTACCGGAAAAGTGTCCGGTCCGGCCGGCGCGTATCCGCGACATCCCTGCCCGCCGCTATGCGACCGCGTAGATCTGGTGGCTGTGATGGTTCACCGGTTCCCAGAGCTTGATGCCGGCGTCGATCTCGTCGACCTGCAGCAAGGTATCGCCGCCGCGCACGCCGTAATCGACGAACGCCGATTCGAGCACGCGCACCAGCGCACGGATGTTGCCGTGCCAGCGGCAGTTCCTGATCCGCGACCAGGCGTCCTCGCTGACGCCTTTCGGCTGCGCCCAGGTCGTGCAGCGCTCGGCCATCTTCGCGAGCGTGGTCGCGACCACAGCGATCATGTCCTCCTCGCGCTTGTGCAGTTCCGGCACCGACAGCGTCGCCGCGCCGATGCGCGTGAACTCGTCGATGTTGACCGAGTTCTGCAGTGTCTCCCAGCTGC
>DASSVA010000490.1:0-3859 GCA_035706385.1 Solimonas sp.
CGCGCGATGACGCCGCCGATCTGAAGGCGTGGCAGCGCGGCCGCACCGGCATCCCGATCGTCGACGCCGGCATGCGCGAGCTGTGGACGAGCGGCTGGATGCACAACCGCGTGCGGATGATCAACGCCTCGTTTCTGACCAAGAACCTGCTGATCCCGTGGCAGGAAGGTGCGCGCTGGTTCTGGGACACGCTGGTCGACGCCGATCTCGCGAACAACACGCTCGGCTGGCAGTGGACGGCCGGCTGCGGCGCCGACGCCGCGCCGTATTTCCGCGTGTTCAATCCCGTGCTGCAGGCGGAAAAATTCGACGCGGACGGCGATTACCTGCGGCGCTGGCTGCCGGAACTCGCCGCGCTGCCGGCCGAAGCACTGCGCGCGCCGTGGCTGGCGCCGGCCGAGGTGCTGAAGCGCGGCGGCGTCCGCCTCGGCGTCGACTATCCGGCGCCGATCGTCGATCTGGCGGCGTCGCGCAAGCGTGCACTGGCCGCCTATCAGGCGATCAGGAGCGTCTCGGTTTAAATTCGGCATTCCCGTCATTGCGAGCCGCGGAGCGGCGAAGCAATCCAGCAGCACAGCCAGATCGAGTGACGGACTGGATTGCTTCGTCGCTCCGCTCCTCGCAATGACGAAATTCAAACTGAGGCGCCGGCGGCGGCCGGTATACTGAGCGCCCATTTCCCGACGCCACGTTCCTGGAACGCATGGATTCCGCAACGCTGCAAAGTCTCGGCCGGCGCGCGCTGGAGATCGAGCGCGACGCGCTGAACGCGCTGCTGCCGCGCATCGACGCGCATTTCTCGCAGGCCTGCGAGCTGATGCTCGCGTGCCGCGGCCGCGTCGTCGTCACCGGCATGGGCAAGTCCGGGCACGTCGGCAACAAGATCGCCGCGACGCTGGCATCGACCGGCACGCCGGCGTTTTTCGTCCATCCCGGCGAAGCGAGTCACGGCGATCTGGGCATGATCACGCGCCAGGACGTCGTGCTGGCGATGTCGTATTCCGGCGAGACCGCCGAAATCATCACGCTGCTGCCGCTGTTCAAGCGGATGGCCGCGCCGCTGATCGCGATGACCGGCAAGCCGCGCTCGACGCTGGCGATGGCCGCCGACGTGCACCTCGACGTGTCGGTCGCCAAGGAAGCCTGCCCGCTGAACCTCGCGCCGACCGCGAGCACGACCGCGACGCTGGCGATGGGCGACGCGCTCGCCGTCGCGCTGCTCGAAGCGCGCGGCTTCACGCCCGAGGACTTCGCGCTGTCGCATCCGGGCGGCTCGCTCGGCCGCAAGCTGCTGCTGAAAGTCGGCGACGTCATGCAGAGCGGCGAGCGGCTGCCGAAAGTCTCGCCCGACACGAAGCTGAGCGCGGCGCTGCTGGAGATGTCGCGCAAGGGCCTCGGTCTGACGGCGATCGTCGACGCTGACAACAAAGTGCTCGGCGTGTTCACCGACGGCGATCTGCGCCGCGTGCTCGATCAGGGCATCGACGTGCGCGAAGTCCGCGTCGACGCGGTCATGACGCGCGGCGGCAAGACCGTGCGCGCGTCGCAGCTCGCCGCCGAAGCGGTCGCGCTGATGGAAAAGCACAAGATCACGGCGCTGCTGATCGAAGACGACGCCGGCCATCTGCAGGGCGTCGTGCACATGCACGACCTGCTGCGCGCAGGGGTCGTGTAATGGCGCTGCTCGATACCGGCGAGCTGATCTGGCGTGCGCGCGACGTGCGCTGCCTGTTCCTTGACATCGACGGCGTGCTGACCGACGGCAAGCTGTACATCGGTCCGAACGGCGAGGAAACCAAGACCAATTACGTGCGCGACGGTCTCGGCATCAAGATGATGCTGAAGGCCGGACTGCACGTCGCGGTGATCAGCGGCCGGCCATCGGAGGCGATGCGTGCGCGCCTGAGCTGGCTCGGCGTCAAACACATCGCGCTCGACACCGAAGACAAGACGCCCGCCTACGAGCGCATTCGCGACACGCTCGGCCTCAAAGACGCACAGTGCGCGCACATGGGCGATGACGTGCCGGATCTGCCTCTGATGCAGCGTGTCGCGCTCGCATTCAGCGTCGCCGACGCGCATCCGAAGGCGCTCGATGCCGCACACTGGATTTCGCGCTACGGCGGCGGCCAGGGCGCGGTGCGCGAAGCGGTCGATCTGATTCTCGACGCGCAGGGTCTGGCATGAATCGGCTGCGCACGCTGCTGCCGTTCCTGCTGCTGATCGTCGCCGCGGCGTACATCGTCTCGCACAGCATGCGCCGCAGCGCCGAACTCACCGGCAGCGCGCCGGAGAGCGGCGAACGCGTGCCGACCTACGTCGCCGACCGCGCGACCTGGATTCGCTACGGCAGCGACGGCACGCCGCAGGTCCGCGCGCAGGCCGAGCGCATCGATTATTACGACGACCGTTCGATCACGATGACGACGGTCGTGCTCGACCGTCTCGGCGGCGCGCAGGGCCACTGGCACCTCGAAGCGCCGCGCGGCAGCGTGCCGCCGAACGCGCAGCGCATGCTGCTGCAGCCGGACGTCGCGATCCGCGGCGAGACCACGTCCGACCTGCCGACGACGATCGCCGCGCGCGACGTCTGGGTCGACTGGGACCAGCGCACGATCAGCTCCGATCAGCCGGTGCAGGGCAACGCGCCGAATCGCGCGGTGTCGGCGAAAGGCTGGCAGACCGATTTCGATGCCACGCAGATTCGCATGAAAGGCCAGGTGGAGGTCCAGTACGATGCGCCACGCCGCTAGGATTCTTGCCGCCGCTGCCGTCATGCTGGCGTTCGGCGCGCACGCGGCCGAACCGGCGGCGGCGCCCGCCACGCCCGCCGCGAAAACCGGCGACAAGGCGGACGCACGCAGCCAGGCGGAAGAACTGCGCCCCAGCGGGCCGGTCACCGTCAAGGCCGACAGCGCCGAGTGGGTCCAGAACAACCAGATGAAATACAGCGGCAACGTGTCGATGACGTCCGACACGCTGGTCGCGCACGGCGACACGATGGAAGTCCATCAGTCCGCCGACGGCCAGTTCGAGGCCTGGATCCACGGCAAGCCGGCAACGCTCGATCATGCCGCCGACCCGCAGGCGAGCGGCGCGGCGGCCAGGCCGCTGCATGCCGAGGCGAAGGAAATCCATTACGACTCGCGCAGCGGCACGGCCGATCTGAGCGGCGCCGCGCACATCAAGCGCGGCGACGACGAAGTCGACGGCGAAACGATCGGCTACATCGTCCCGGAACGCCGCATCCGCGCCGCCAGCGGCGGCAAGGGTCAGGTGACGATCACTTTCCAGCCGCCGCCGCCGAAAAACGACGCCGGCCAGAAACCGAAGGGAAAGACCCCGTGAGCAGTTCCTCGACTCTTTCGGCGTTCGCGCTGGTCAAGCGCTTCAAGAAGCGCAGCGTCGTGCGCGACGTGTCGCTGTCGGTGTCCAGCGGCGAAATCGTCGGCCTGCTCGGCCCGAACGGCGCCGGCAAGACGACGTCGTTCTACATGATCGTCGGCCTGATCCCCGCCGACGGCGGTCGCATCGAACTCGATGGCAAGGACATCACGGCGCTGCCGATGCACGCCCGCGCGCGGCTCGGACTCGGTTATCTGCCGCAGGAAGCGAGCGTGTTCCGCAAGCTGTCGGTCAAGGACAACATCCTCGCGATCCTCGAACTGCGCAAGGACCTGGACGCCGACCAGCGCGAGTCCGAACTCGAACGCCTGCTCGGCGAGCTGCACATCACGCATATCCGCGACGCCGAAGGCCAGGCGCTGTCCGGCGGCGAACGACGGCGCGTCGAAATCGCGCGCGCACTCGCCGCCAATCCGCGCTTCGTGCTGCTCGACGAACCGTTCGCCGGCGTCGA
>DASSVA010000491.1:0-2708 GCA_035706385.1 Solimonas sp.
GGACCGGACGCGATGTAGCCGCCGCCCGAACAGGTGACGATGTCCGGTCGCGGCTGGCGCGCGACCGCGAGCGCGAAGTACAGCGCCGGTGCGTGACGGAAATGGCGGAAGTGGTCGAACAGCGTCGGCGAATACAGGCCGGAGCCGGCCGCCGCCTCGGTGACCGAGCGGTCGTCGGCGGTGCTTTCGAGGCTGCCGGTGCCGCCGCCGTTGACGAATTCGAGCGTGAAGCCGGCGACGTACAGCGCATCGACGACCGCCTGCCGGCGGCGGCTCAGTTCGCGGATCGAGCGCTGTTTCAGCCAGCGCACGAGGCGGTTCTTCAGCGACTGTCTCGGCACGTCGTCCTGCAGGCCGGCGATCTGGCCTTCGTAGCCCATCACGCCGCGCAGCCGCACCAGACCGTTGCTCGCGGCGATGCGCCGCGCGAGCCGCACCGCCTGTTCGCCTTTTTTGACCGGCGAACGGCGCACGCCGAAATACAGGCCGGGAAACGCCGACGACATGTCGATGTCGATCGCCAGCGACAGGCAGACGTCGTGCTCGCGGGCGATCTGCTCGGCGGCGTCGATCTGTCGCGCATCGTCGATCATCAGCGTCAGCGTCGTGCCGGCGCGCGTCGCCAGCGCCGCGGCTTCGAGATCGTCGCGCACGACGGTCGGGTAGGCGACCAGCAGATCGTCGAAGCCCTGCGTCGCCAGCCACGCCGCCTCGCGCGCCGAATAGCACAGCAGGCCCTGGAAACGCGGATCGAGCGCCATCACGCGTTTCATCACGTCGACGCAACGGATCGACTTGCTGCCGAGCCGGATCGGCAGGCGGCCGGCGCGTTCGAGCATCGCGCGCGCATTGGCTTCGAGCCGGTCGAGATCGAGCACGACCGCGGGCAGCGGCTGGTCGGCGAGTGCGGCGGCGAGCGTCGCGTAATCCGGCAGCATCGGCGTGTTCATGGCACCGCACCTCCATCGGCGGCCAGTTCGGCCAGCCGGCGCACGATCGTCGCACGTTGCGCGCGCGTGAACGGACTCAGCTTGAACAGATCCATCAGCCACAGTCCTTCGGTTGCCAGGTGAATCAGCGCGGCGCGCTCGAACGGCACGTCCTTGCCGATCGCCGGCAGGCGCTTGCGGAAGAATTCGCGGACCGGCGCCATCAGTTTCGGATCACTGGCGACGACCGACAACAGTGCGGCGCTGACGCGATCGTTGCCGAGCGGATCGCCGACCGACGCGCGCACGTACGCACGCAGCACCTGGCCCGGCGCCGGCGACGTCGGCTGCAGTTTCTCGCGCGCCGCGTGCGAGCGTTCGATCGCGCGCGTCACCAGCGCCTGCAGCAGCGCTTCCTTGCTCGGGAAGTGGTACATCACGCCGCCCTTGCTGACTCTGGCCTGCCGCGCGACCGCGTCGAGCGTCAGTCGCACCGCGCCCTGGCCGACGACCACCGCTTCGGCGGCGTCGAGCATCGCTTCGCGTGAACTGGGACGTCCGCGCGCGGCGGCGGTGCGGGTGGTTTTCGTCATGCGCCAAAGCTAGTGTGCCGCGCACGCCGATGCTTGACAGAAGGCGACAGTCCTGTGGACTTGGGCGATCGAATTACTGTACCGTCCGGTCGGTGCATAAAATGGCGCCGACGACCGGACGGGATGATCGGCGCAGAGTGCCGACGGGAGGGTAGAGGGATGGCCGGCATGCCGGAGACATGGCAACGCGAACGGGCGTCGTGCGCGACATGCGCGGACGCCGATCTGCTCGTCGAACTGCGGCAGCGCATTTTCGAAGCGCTGCCCGATGGCGGCGCAACGCTCGATGCGATCGCCGCAAAACTCGGTTTCAGCGAGCGCACCTTGCAGCGCCGCCTGCAGGAAGTGCGGCTCAATTTCCAGCAGCTCGTCGAGCAGCTGCGCTTCGACACCGCGTGCCGCTATCTGAAGCACGGCGAACTGCCGCTGACCGAGATCGGCTATCGGCTCGGCTATTCGGAACCGAGCGCGTTCAGCCGCGCGTTCCGTCGCTGGAGCGGCGTCAGTCCGCTGATGTACCGGCGACAGGCCTGAACGCTGCGGCAGGGATTCCTGTCACCGCCGCGCTTGAGGGAAAGTCACGCTGGGAGCAGGCCGCGAACTGTGGCTGAATTCGCCTGACGCCGCGGTCAGCGTGCGCATCCATCCGCCACGACCGGCGGATGGCGCGCCGTACGCTCAAGTGCGCGGCCAAGGAGCTTGCGGCCGTGAACACTGCACAACTTGCCGCCGCGCGCGGCCGTCTGCCGGTCCTCTACCGATGCGCCGAGCCCGAGGTGCTCGCGCCGCTGGTCGACGCCGCGCGGCTCGATGCCGATGCGCGGCGGCGCGTGCGCGCGATGGCGGCGATGCTGCTCGCCGAACTGCGCGATCCGCAGCACGGCGGCTGGATCGACCGCTTCCTGCAGCAATATCCGTTGAACACCGACGAGGGTGTCGCGCTGCTCGCGCTCGCCGAGGCGTATCTGCGCATCCCGGACGCGCATACCGCCGACGCGCTGATCCGCGACAAGCTCGGCGACGGCGACTGGGCGGCACATCGCGGCGCGTCCGATTCGTTTCTCGTCAATCGCGCGACGTTCGGTCTGGCGATGACCAGCGCGCTGATCGAAGGCGGCGAGCACGCGCCGGTCGTGCGGCGGATGATCGCGCGGCTCGGCGAACCGGCGATCCGCCAGGGCGTCGG
>DASSVA010000492.1:0-4880 GCA_035706385.1 Solimonas sp.
GGCGCGCTGAATGCGCGCGCGGCGATCCGCCGTCACATCGTATGCGTCGGACGGTCGGCGCCGAGCGCGCCGGCCAGCAGACCTTCGATCTTCTTCTGCGTCGCGCCGGCATCCTGCGCGCTGAACTGCACGCCGACGCCCTGCACTCGTTTGTTCTGCGCGCCCTTCGGCGTCACCCAGATGACTTTGCCGGCGACCGGCAGCCGCTCCGGATTGTCCATCAGCGTCAGCAGCATGAAGATGTCGTCGCCGAGGCGGTAATCCTTGTTGGTCGGAATGAACAGACCGCCGTTCTTCACGAACGGCATGTACGCGACGTACAGCGCCGACTTGTCCTTGATGTGCAGCGTCAGGATGCCTGGCGGTGCGCCGCCCGTGCGCGGTGGCTGTGTGCTCATCGAAAACGCGATCCCCGATCCGGTCCGTAATGGCGGTGCCGACTTTAACGCAGCCGCGGCTGCGCCGGCGGGCGCCCCAGCCGCAGCCAGCGGATGAACAGTGATTCCATCAGCATCTGCGCATTGGCGTTGCCGGCCGCGCGGCGCTGTGCTTCGGCGACGTCGACGATCATCTGCGCGACGCCTTCGCGCTGCGCGGCGCTCGCGTCGCCGGCCAGCAGTTCGCGCAGGCGATCGGCCAGCCAGTGCTGCGCCCATTGCAGATGTTCGGCGAGCGCATCCTTGTCGATCGCCGTCGCCGCGCTCAGCGGATCCTTGCGCGCGCCGGCGACCGCCGACCACAGCTCCGCCCATTGCCGGCGGATCGCGATGCCGTCGTTCTGCGCGAGCGCCACCGCGCGCAGCGGCGCGCCGAGCGCGAGTTGCAGCGCCTCGTCGTCGCGCACACCCTGCTCCGCCATCCACGCGCGCGCCGCTTCGGCGTCCGGCGTCGCGAAGCGCACACGCTGGCAGCGGCTGCGCAGCGTCGGCAGCAGCGCCTGCGGACGTTCGCTGACCAGCAGCAGATGGGTCGCCGCGCGCGGCTCCTCGATGGTCTTCAGCAATGCATTGGCGCTGCTGGCGTTGAGCAACTCGGCCGGGTCGATCAGCGCGAACTTCGCCGATCCGTAATGGCTGGCGACGAGCAGCCGCTCGATCAGGCTGCGGGCCGCGTCGATCGGAATGTCGCGCCGCTTGCTGTCGGGCTTCGGCTCCCAGTGCGCGAGACCCTGTTCGGCGACGCTGTCTTCGGTCATCGCCAGACCGAGATGGCCATCGACGCCGAGCACGGACGCATTCGGGTGGCTGCCGGCCGCCAGTTGCACGCAGCTGCGGCAGTGTCCGCAGGCATAGCCGCTCGGCTGTTCGCACAGCGCGAACGCGGCGAGCGCACGTGCGAACCAGCGCTTGCCGACACCGGCGCCGCCGACCAGCAGCAGCGCATGCGGCAGGCGTTTCTGCAACACCAGCGCGGTCAGTTCCAGCCACAGCGCTTCCTGCCACGGCAGCGGACGCCACAATGCGGAATCGCTCATGCGCCGGCGTCGGGAAGCTGGGCGAGGATCGTCGTGATGTCGGCGCTGACGGTATCGGCATCGCGCGCCGCATCGATGACGTGGATGCGCTGCGGCTCGGCCTTCGCGCGTGCCAGGAAACCTTCGCGGACGCGGCGCATGAAATCGAGCGTTTCCTGCTCGAAACGGTTCTCGTCGCCGCGCGCCTGTGCGCGCTTCAGACCTTCCTCCGGATCGAGGTCGAGCAGCAGCGTCAGATCGGGTTTGCCTTCGACCGCGAGCTTCTCCAGCGCCTTCAACGCGGTTGCGGAGACGCCTTTGCCGGCGCCCTGATAGGCATAGCTCGAATCGACGAAACGGTCGCAGACCACGTCGCGGCCGGCGGCCAGCGCCGGCGCGATCGTCGTGTGCCAGTGCGCGGCGCGCGCCGCGAACATCAACAGCACTTCGGTCGACGGCGTGACACCCTCGGCCCAGTCGCCGAGCACGACGCCGCGGATCGCTTCGGCGAGCGGCGAGCCGCCCGGCTCGCGCGTCAGCACGACGTCGTGACCGTATTCGCTCAGCCAGTCGCGCACGAAGCGCGCCTGCGTCGATTTGCCGGCGCCCTCGCCGCCTTCGAGCGTGATGAATCGTCCGCGGGTGGTCATGGTCCCTTCGGTTCGGGTCTTCTCAGTTGGTAGCGGCGCACGGCCGCCTCGTGCTGTTCCAGCGTTTCGGAGAACACGTGCGTGCCGTCGCCTTTCGAGACGAAGAATAACGCCTTGCCGTCGTCCGGATGCAGCGCGGCGTGCAGCGACGCGCGCCCCGGCAGGCAGATCGGCGTCGGCGGCAGTCCGCTGCGCAGATAGGTGTTGTACGGGCCGTCGGCGCGCAGATCGTTGAGACGCAGATTGCCGTCGAACGCGCTGCCGAGCCCGTAGATCACGGTCGGATCGGTCTGCAGCCGCATGCCGAGCCGCAGGCGGCGGACGAACACGCCGGCGATCTGCGGCCGTTCGGCCGGCGCACCGGTTTCCTTCTCGACGATCGAGGCCATCGTCAGCGCTTCGTCGGCCGACGCGTACGGCAGGTCCGGCGCGCGCTGCGCCCATTCGTCGGCGAGCGTCTTCTGCATCGTCGCGAACGCCTGGCGCAGCAGTGTCAGGTCGCTGGTGTCTTTCGGGAAGCGATAGGTATCCGGAAAGAAGCGGCCTTCCGGCGCCACGCCGGGCGCGCCGATCGCCGTCATGATCTGCGCCGGCGTCGCATCGGCGAGCGTCTGGCCGATCATCGCGTTGGCGCGGATCGCCTGCAGCGCCTGCGCGAACGTCCAGCCTTCGACGAGACGCAATTCATGGACGATGGTGCTGCCGGACATGAACAGCTTCAGCGCGCCGAGCAGATTCTGGCCGGGATCGATGCCGTATTCGCCGCTGCGGATGCGTCCGCCGAACCCCTGCCAGCGTGCGTACAGTTTCAGATACGGCGCGGCGCGCGTGCTCGGCAGCCAGTGCCGCGCCTCAAGCTTGCCGATGACGAGGCCGAGCGTATCGCCCGGCGTGATCTCGATCGTCTGCCAGGCATCGACGCGCAGCGGCGCATGCAACTGCCGGTAACCGTCGAACAGCAGGGCGATCGCCAGGATGACCAGCAGCAGCGCGAGGCGGCGAAGCGTACGAAGCAGGCGCATGAAATCCCGTCTCAATGCGAAAGTGGATGGCGAAGTTCGCGCCGCAAACGTTCCGTCACCGGTCCCGGCGCGACCAGTTCGCGTCCGTCGAGCCGCTGCAGCGGCCAGATGCCGATCAGCGCGTTGGTGACGAACATCTCGTCGCAGCCCGCCAGCGCCGCCGGCGGCTCGCGAACTTCGCGGCAGTCGATGCCGAGATGCGCGGCGAGCCGCATGACGCGGCCGCGCATCGTGCCGGCGACGCCGCAACGATCGAGCACCGGCGTCAGCAGGCGGCCTTCGCGCACCCAGAACAGGTTGCTGCGCAGGCCGCCGACCAGCCGGCCGTCATGATCGCACATCAGCAGTTCGTCGATGCCGTCGCGCAGTTCGCGCGCGGCCAGCACCTGTTCGAGCCGGTTCAGATGCTTGACGCCGGCGAGCGCCGGCTGCGATGCGAGCCGCAACGCGGCGATCGCGGCGACCGCGGCGGGTCGCTGCGGCGTTGTCAGCGGTGCAAGCTGGACGATGCGCTGCGCGTCGCGCGTCGCGGCGCGATAGCCGCGCCCCGCGCTGCGCCGTACCAGCAGCCACTTCAGCACCGCCAGCGGCTGTCCGGCACCGAGCTGCTGCGAGTCCGTGCGCCACGACGCGGCGTCCGGCATCTCGAGATCGAGCCGCGCGGCGTCGCGCGCCAGCACGGCAAGATGGTCGTCGATATGCACGACCGCGCCGGCGTGAACGAGCAGCGTGCGGAACACGCCGTCGCCGTACGCGAGGCCGCGGCTGTCGGCGGCGATCCGGTCCGCCGGCAGACCGTCGATCAAGGTGTTCATGCGTCGGCGTCCAGCGCCAGCAGCAGGCCGCGCGCCTTCGCGCGCGTCTCCTGCAGTTCGGCATCGGGCTGCGAATCGGCGACGATGCCGGCACCGGCGCGAAACGACACTTCGCCCGGCTGCCAGACCATGCTGCGGATCAGGATGTTGCTGTCGAGCCGGCCGTCGCGCGACAGATAGCCGAACGCGCCGGTATACGGCCCGCGGCCCTCGCGTTCGAGCTCGGCGATGATTTCCATGACGCGCACTTTCGGACAGCCGGTGATCGTGCCGCCGGGAAACACCGCACGCAGCGCGGCGCCCGGGCCGACGCCGTCGCGCAGTTCGCCGCGCACGTTCGAAACGATGTGATGGACGTGCGCATAGCTTTCGAGCGTCATCAGTTCGTCGACCGCGATCGAGCCCGGTTTGCAGACGCGGCCGAGATCGTTGCGTTCGAGGTCGAGCAGCATGACGTGCTCGGCGCGCTCCTTGAGATTGTCGCGCAGCACGCCGCGCAGGGTTTCGTCTTCACTCGCGTCATGGCCGCGCCGCCGCGTGCCGGCGATCGGCCGCGTCTGCGCGATGCGGCCGTCGATCCGCAGCAGCCGTTCCGGCGACGAACTGATGACCGCCGCATCGCCCCAGCGCATCAGACCGGCGAACGGCGCCGGATTGCGTCTTTGCAACTGCGCGTACAGGTCGGCGGCGTCGCATTGCGCATCGATGCGCGCCGTCCAGCGCCGCGACAGGTTGACCTGGAATACGTCGCCGGCGAGCAGGTAATCGAGGATGCGTTCGACGCCGCCGAGATAATGCGCCGGCGGTTCCTCAGCGATCGCCGTGCACGAAACCGTGCCGGTCGCAACGTCGCCACCTTCGCGCGTCAGCGACAGCAGTTCGTCGAGCTGCGCGGCGCCATGCTCGGCGATCGCATGGCTGCGGTTGCGCTCGCGATCGT
>DASSVA010000493.1:0-14419 GCA_035706385.1 Solimonas sp.
CGCCGCGCCTACAGAAAGCCCTGCGCCTGCCCGCGCGTTCTATTTGTGCGACTTCAGCAGCGCGGCGACCTTGTCGACGTACGCCTTCATCGCGGCATCCGGCTTGCTGCCCTTGAGCTTGGCCCACGCGTCGTACTTGGCGCGGCCGACCATGTCGAGCATGCCCGGACGCGAGCCGCTGACGTCGCCGTCGCTGGCCTGCTTGAAGTGCGCGTAGAGGAACAGCATGTCGTTGTTGTCGGGACGCTTGGTCAGCGTCTTGACGTCTTTCTGCGCCTTTGCGAAATCCGCTTTCAGGTCTGCCATCGTTCCCTCTCGTGATCGAACGTGTCGGATGGCCAGCATAGCGCCGCGGCGCGCGCGGCGACTATGGCTGTGCCGCCAACCGCTCCAGCGTGACGAAGCGGAACGGATATGCATGCCGCTCGTCGGCGGCGTGCGCCTCGCTCGCGGTTTCACGGAACTGCGTGCGATCGAAATCCGGAAACCAGGCGTCGCCGTCGGCGATCCGCGCCTGCACTTCGGTCAGATAGATGCGCTGCGCATGCGGCAGCGTCTGGCGGTACAGATCGGCGCCGCCGATCACCATCAGCTCGCCCTGAACGTCACCGGCCGAAGGCCGGCCAATGCCCCTCGCCTGCGCAGCGGGAGAAGGGGGAGCCGTCAGCGAAGCGGACGGTGGGGTGAGGGCAAGTCGCTCGATCTCGTACGCGGCGAGTGCATCGTCGAGATCATGGAATACGCGCGCGCCGGCGGCGGCGAATGCGCGCTCGCGCGTCAGCACCCAGTTGTCGCGCTCCGGCAGCGGCCGGCCGAGCGAGTCCCAGGTCTTGCGGCCCATCAGCACGGTGTGACCGAGCGTGATGCGCTTGAACTGCTTCATGTCGTCGGGCAGCCGCCACGGCAGGCCGTTGGCGCGGCCGATCAAGCGGTTCTCGTCCATCGCGACGACCAGACTCAGACTGCGCATGCCCCGCCCTGTGGAATCGTCGCGACGATGCGACGGGGAATGATAACGCCCTGCGACAGGCGGGCTGTCCACACGGCCCGACGATCAGGGCGGTGCCTCAATTTGAAAAACGGGAACAACCGTCATTGCGAGCCGCATCGCGGCGAAGCAATCCAGCAGCGCAGCCGGATCGGACGGCGTAGCTGGATTGCTTCGTCGGCCTTCGGCCTCCTCGCAATGACGGGGAGGATTTCAAATTCAGATGGCGACGCTAGCGAAAGATCGCCGTCTGGTCGCCGCCGAGCCGCGTGTTCTTCAGCGGCCGCAGCGCCGCGAGTTTTTCGGCCGGCGCGCCGCTGCACGACACGGTCCAGCAATACGCTTCGAGCCATGCGAGCTTGGAGCGCTGCTCGTCGGCGCCTTCGAGCACCTGGCGCTTGCCGGTCTTCGCCTCGTACGCGCGCGGATCGTCGTATGCACCGACCGCACGTTCGACGGCGCGCCGCAATGCCTCGTCGCCTTCGCCGGCGAGATCGACGTGGTTGGCCTTGCCGAACGCGGCGAGCATCGCGACCGGCGTCACCGCGTAGACCTGATAGCCGGCGGCGCGCGTCTGGCGCTTGATCTCGTTCGGCAGGTAGCCGTCGGCGTCGACCTGCTTCGCGAAGATCGCGTACATCGCGGTCGCCCAGTCGAACAGGTCGCGGCGATCGGTGACGACGCTGGTCGCCATCACCGCCCACGCCGCCCAGTAGTAATGGTTGTTGATCTTCGTCAGCGGATCGTTCTCGTCCCACTCGCCGCGCACCTGCGTCGCGATCCGGCCGAGCCAGGTCTCGATCGCCGCGGCGCGTCGCGATTGTTGCGCGAGCGGCTGCGAGCTCGAGAACTGCAGGCGCAGCCACGCACCCGACAGGCTCGCGAGCGCCCATTTGCGCATCGACTTGCCGGTGTGGTTCGCGGCCGGCCCGAGCAGCGCGCCGGCGTCGGCCCAGCGGCCGTACCAGTCGAGCACGCAATCGAGCGCCTGCGGCGAGCCGCTGTCCATGTATTGATCGACGAGTTTGGTCGCGCCTTTCTCCATCGCCGTGATCGGCCGCGTCAGTTCCTTGTAGCGGCGATCGGCGTCTTCGTTGAGTGTGTCGCGCGACTTGCCCGAGCCTTCGTACTTGCTCGGAAAATCGAGCGTGGCGGTGAACGGCGCGGGTGCGTCGGGACAGGATCGCGTCCTGCCGTCGTGCGCGACCGGCGCGTAATAGCCCGGCGGCGGCACGAGGCGCTCGGCGAACGCCGGCAGCGCGACGCTGCCGATCGCGAGCGCGACGGCGAACGCCATGCATCGCCAGACTTCAGTCGTCCACATCGTGACGCTCCAGGATTGCCGTCTGCCGGGCGGCCTGCTGGCCCGGCGGGCCTTCGGCCTCGCAGACCCTGGCGGTGACGCGCAGCGGCTTGGCCGGCGGCCGATCGAGTTCGATCGTCGCGCCCATGAATGTCGCCTTCGCGTAATCCGGACGATTGTTGCGCAGCTCGGTGACGAAACGGCCGCCGTTGTCGACGTACTGGTTGAAATGCATCTTCAGCGACTCCTTCTGTCCGCTGAAATACCAGATCACCGCGTGCAGATCCTTGATCGTCGGATCGTCGAACTGCAGATCGAGCCAGTAATGCGCGCCGGTCAACGGCTGCGCCGCGCCGCCGCCGTTGAACAGCAATTCGTTGCTGCCGGCCTTCAGGTCGATGCTGTTCGACAGTACCGCCGGCCGGCCTTCACAGCCGTCGTGCACGAGCGGCACCGCCTGGCGATAGGTCTTGTACGGATTCTTGCTGGCACCGGGCCAGTTCTGCCACGGGATTTCCCAGACGATGATCTTCGGCGGATGTTTCTGGTAGAGATCGCTCGGCAGGTAATGCAGCAGCGAGCCGTCGAACGAACCGCCGGACAGCGCGGTGTCGAGCACGTCGGCGCCGAGCGCCTGTTCGAGATAGCCGTTGAAGTTGTAGCCGCCCTTGGTGTCGCTGTTGCTGGTGCCGAGCAGCACGATCTGCGGCACGTCGCCGCCGTCGCCGCCACCGTTGCCGAGCAGGCCGCCGCCATCGTCCGGCTTGCCGGCGACATCGAGCAGACCGCCGCCGCTGGCATCGTCGCTTGCGGACGCGTCGCCGCCGTCGCCGAGCAGCGCACCGGCATCGCCGCCGCCGGCCGGCTCGGTGATGTCGCCGTCGACGTACTGCATCGAATACGAACCGCCGCAGATCTGCGTCGCGACTTTCTGCAGCGTGCCGGGCTTGCCGATCAGGCTCGCCGGATGCGTGACGAACGACTTGCGCGGCACGTCCTTGAACGCCGGCAGCTTGCGGATCGCCGCGGCGACGACGTCGGCGGTATGTTTGGCGCCGTCCGGCGTCCAGTGATGATCGCGGCGGAAGAAATATTCGTAGCCTTTGTGCTCGTCGATCAGTTCGTCGACCGGCGCGACCGTGACGCCGGCGAGGCGGATCTTCTGCAACGCGCTGACGTAGCTTCGCTTGGCGGCGGCGAAGTCGTAACGCTTGCGCTGCGCATCGCTCAGCTTGTCGACGTCCATCAGCGCGCGCGGCGGCTGCAGCACGATCACCAGCGCGCTGCCGCGCGCGCGCAGCGCCGCCGCGAGCCGGCGCAGCTGCGCGATGCTCGCGTCGCCGATCTCGATGTCGGTCGTCATGTCGATGCCGGAACGGAACAGCCAGCCGTCGCGTCCCTGTTCGAGCACGCGGAACTCTTCGAGATACGACGAGCCCGCGTACGACGCCGGATCGGCGGCCTTCGGACACAACTGGCAGCACAACCGGATGTCGTAGGTCGGCGCGTCGCCGGCCGCGAGCGCCGGCCGCGAATCCGCGAGCGCCGCCGCCGCGACCAGCGCGGCGAGCAACAGCGTTCGCAGCCGGCGCGCCACGGCGTTCAGTTGACGACCCATGTCAGCACCGGCGCGGCGGTCGTGCCGGTCACGAACAGGCTGTAGACCTTGCCGCGTTCCAGCGTCACCGGCTTGGCGGCGGCGAGCCTGGTGTCGCCGTTGAACACGACCAGCGACGCCTTGACCGGATTGACCTCGCGATGGCCCGAATCGTTGGCGGCGACGCCGTCGACGACCGCCGGGCCGGTCTCGCCGGCCTTGACCGTCAGCGTCGTGCCGTCGACGAGATTGAACACCGAGATCAGCGATTTCAGCTGGCTGCTGAAACAGGCCTGGTCGAACAGCTTGATCGCCGACGGCGTCAGCGCCGCGGTGTAGCAGCGCCTGGTCGCCAGCGACAGCTGGTCGGATTTGCCGCCGATCGTCGCGTCGTACTGACCCGGCGGCAGGAACACGTAACTGCTGGCGTCCATCGGCGCGGCGTCGGGCACGCGCTTGCCGCCGAGCTGCGCGTCGAGCTTGCCCTGCGTGGTGTCGTTGAACACGCGGATGAACGCCGAATCCGGCGGCGCCGCCGGCGGATAGAGACCGGCGTGCGCCTGCAGCGCCGCGGCGCCGAGCGTGGTCGCCAGCAGCAGCGGCATGCGCGGCAGACGGGATGTGAGCTTGTTCATCGTTTCCTCCTTGGAGATCGAATCAAAGTCCGGCCGGACCGTTGGTCGGCGGCTCGGGCGCCGCCGTCGTCGATGCCTGCCTGGCCGGTTGCGCGGCGACCGCCAGATAGCGTTCCGGGATTTCCCAGATCACCAGTTGCGGCGGCGCGGCGGCGTAGTCGGCGCCGGCCAGATAGTCGTCCATCGGTGTGAACGGTCCGAGCCCGTCCTTCGCATAACTGGCGATGTCCTCGCCGAGCTGCTGCTTCAGCGCGCCGGCGAAATTCCAGTCCGGATTCGCGCTGTAGCTGGTGCCGACCAGCGCGATCCGCGGCGCGGCGCCGGCACCGAACAGGTCGCCGGCCGCCATGCTTTCGGTATGCGCCGGCGTGATCGTCTCGGTCGGCGGCAATAAGGACGAGAAATACGGCGCCAGCGGCAGGACGTTGAACAGGTCGCCGCGATGCGTCCGCGGCGCCGCGCGCGTGGTCGTGAACGCGGTCGGCGTCGCCGGCGGCGCGAGTTCGCCGCGCACGACCGGCGCGATCGCCGCCGCCGCGAGCTGTGCGCCGCGTACCGTCCAGTGCGTGTCGGTGCGCAGGAACGTCGCGCCCTGCGCCTTGCCGCCGGTCAGCGGCGTCAGCAGATCGGCATGCGCGATGCCGTCGCGCGAAAGTGCGCGTTCGGCGCGCGCGTAAAGCTCGCGGTGCAGCGCCGGCGGCCGGCGCCGGGCCAGATGTTCCGGATAGACGCGTGCCTTCGCCGGCACGATCGCGACGACCAGCTTCACGCCGTGCGCGGCGAGACGATCGCGGACCGCGGCGATCGCCGCGAGCTGCTGTTCGATGCGCTGCGAAGTGTCGTCGGCGACGCTGAATTCCTCGTCGGTGTACAGCCAGCCGTCGTCACCGACGACGACGCCGTTGCCGGCTTCACGGAACAGCGCGTAATCGATCGCCGCCCACAGGCTGATGCCGAAATTGCGCGCCGGGAAATCGTGGTCGTACTGCGTCTCGAAATCGTGCGCCATGCGTCCATCGAGCACCGCTTCGTCGACGTTCGGTTCGTAGTGGCGCGACTGCACTGCGGCGGCGACGGCGATGCCGATCACCGCGAGCGCGAACAGCCACGCATGCAGCGCCGGTGAATGCGCGGCCTGCGCGCTGCGACGTTCGTCCGGTTCGTTCATCGTCGGTCCCCGTGGCTAGAACTGGAAATAGAGAAACGGCGAATAGCTCTGCGCCGACAGCTTCAGCACCGCGAGCAGGAACAGCGGCCAGACCAGCCACTGCGCGGCGCTCATCGCGCGCAGCCGCACCGCGCGGATCGGCGGCCGCGGCGCGGCGGCGCTCTCGCCGTGCACCATCGCGCCACGGACGATCAGCACGGCGATCGCGACCGCCATCGTCGCGAGCTGCAACTGCGTGATCGAGCTGGCATAGACGTCGGAGAAGCCGGCGCCGTCGAAGCGGAACATCGCCTCATAAAAATCGACGGCGGTCGCGACGCTTTCGGCGCGGAACATCACCCAGCCGAGCACGACGAACAGGAAGGTCGGCGCCCAGCGCCGGAGCCTGAAGCCGGCGACGCCGGCCTTCACGCCGAGCACGCGCTCGACGCAGAGGATCAGGCCGTGCCACGCGCCCCACAGGATGAACGTCCAGTTCGCGCCGTGCCACAGCCCGCCGAGCAGCATCGTCAGGAACAGGTTGCGGTAGGTTTTCGCCGTGCCGCCGCGATTGCCGCCGAGCGAGATGTACAGATAGTCGCGCAGCCAGCTCGACAGGCTCATGTGCCAGCGCCGCCAGAACTCGGTGATGCTCTGGCTGATGTACGGCTGGTTGAAGTTCTCGACGAAGCGGAAACCCATCATCAGGCCGAGGCCGATCGCCATGTCGCTGTAGCCGGAGAAATCGAAATACAGCTGCACGGTGTACGCGAGCGCGCCGAGCCAGGCGTCGGCGGTCGTCGGATGCGCGAGCGCGAACGCGTGGCGGACCAGCGGCTCGATCGAATCGGCGATGAACACTTTCTTGATGAAACCCTGCATGAAGCGCAGCGCGCCCTGGCCGAACAGCGTGACGCTGTGCTCGCGCTTCTCGAACTGGCTCGCGAGATCCTTGTAGCGGAATACCGGGCCGGCGATCAGGTGCGGGAACAGCGCGATGAACGTCGCGAAGTCGACCGGATGCCCGGTCGCCTCGGCATCGCCGCGATAGACGTCGGTGATGTAGCTGATCGACTCGAAGATGTAGAACGAAATGCCGATCGGCAGGATCACGTGCGCGAACGCGAACGGCTGCAGGCCCATGCCTTCGAGCAGCGCGTTGAAACTGCCGACGCCGAAGTTCGCGTATTTGAAATACGCGAGCGTCGCCAGATCGACGATCACGCCGGCGACCAGCCAGCGCCGGGCCAGCGGCGTGCCGCGACCGTGCCGCGCGATGCCCATGCCGACGATGTAGTTCCAGACCGTGACCGCGGCGAACAGCGCGAGGAAGTCGACGCGCCACCACGCGTAGAACGCGTACGAGCCGGCCAGCACGACGACGTTGCGCAGCCGGCCGCGATCCGGCGTCAGGTAATAAACCGCGAGGAACAGCGGCAGGAACAGGAACAGGAACACGTTCGACGAGAAGACCATGTGCTGCGCTCCCTATTTCGTGCTCGCGACGGTGTCGTCGGCGGGCCGCAGGATCACCGCCTTCTTCTGGCGCATCAGCACGTCGAGCACCTGTTCCTGGTGCTTGCCGAGAATGCCGGTGAACTTGATGCCGAGCTGGCGCTGCGGCGCGCGCATGTCGACGTCGTACAGTTCGAGGCTGAGCGGCTGGTCGATGCCGACCGGGCTCGAGCCGTTCGAGATCAGCTGGCCGCCGACCACGGTCATCGAGATCCGCTCGTGGAACGGATCGAGCCGCAGGTTGCGGCCGGTGCCGGCCAGATTCTTGATGTGGCCGTAGATGCCGGACAGGCCGTTGCCGATCGCGACGTTGCCGTACAGCCGCAGGTTGGTGCTGTTGCGCACGCGGATGCCGTGGCGATGGTTGGCGCTGACCAGGTTCTGCCAGATCAGCGTCTTCGGACTTTCGTAGATCGTGATGCCGTCGGCGTGGTTGCGGTAGACGCGATTGAACGCGACGACGTTGTTGATGCTGTTGCGGTCGACGACGATGCCGGACAGTTCGTTGTCGTACGCCTGGTTGTTGATGATCCAGCTGTCGTCGACTTCGCGCGAGACGATGATGCCGTGCTTTTCCTTGGTGTCGTGCGCCTTGTTCTCGGCGATGATCAGCCGCCGCGAGCGGTCGTGCGGATCGATGCCGTATTTGATGTTGTCGTGGTAATCGTTGCCGCGCAGCACGACGTCTTCGGCCTCGTAGCAGTAGAAGCCGTACCAGTTGTCGTAGAACTCCGAATCGATCAGCCAGCCGGTCGGGTTCGGCCGGTTCATCTTCGGCGCCAGCGACGGCGAGAATTGCGAGATCGACACGCCGTACGACTTCGACGCCGCGTAGCCGAGGTTCGCGACGACGCTGTCGACGATGTAGGTCTGCGAGCCGCCCCACGACACCATGAACGGCCGGAAGTCATGCTTGTCCTTGAACACCGACGGCGCGCGCTTGGCCTCGTTCCAGCCGCGCAGCCGCGAGCCGGTGATGAACAGCTTGCCTTCGTTGACGAGAAACGCGCCGCGGTTCAGCGACAGCCGGAAGTCCGTCACCGAATCGTCGATGTGCAGCGTCGCGCCCGGCCGCACGTCGGCCGGCAGCCGGGCGATGAACACGCCTTTCGACGTCTGCTGGAAATATTCGCGCGGTACCTGGCGCGCGATGTCGCGCGGCGTCATGTAGCCGTGGACGAAGATCACTTTCGGCAGCGATTTCTGCCGCGCGGCCCAGTCGCGCATCCGCTCGTCGCGGCCCATGAAGCTCTTGAACGACAGATCGTCGAGCATGCTGCGCACTTCGGCGTGGCCGTGCGGCGACTTGCGGATCTTGGCGATCGCGTTGGCCGCGGTGTAGCGCGTCAGATCCGGCAGTTGCGGCGGATCGAGCTTCAGCGCCGCGCCGCTCGTGACGTCGACGACATACGGCCGCTTCGACGCTTCCGCGAGCAGGCGGTCGTCCTCGGCCGGATCGTCCTGGTCGGAGCCGTCGGTCTGGTAACGCTCGCCGGGATCGTCGGCATCGGCGTCGAGCATTTCATCGTCGGCGTCGGCGTTGTCGTGACCGTCGTCGGTCGCATCGGCCGCGCTCGGACCGCTCGGCACGCGCGGCACGGCGATCGCCGGCTCGTCGGGCGCCGCATCGCCATCGAGCTGCGCGGCGGCGATGCCGCTCGCCAGCGCGCACAGCAGCGCCGGCAGCCACAGCCACGTTCGCGGCTTCAATACCACAGCGTGAACTCCAGCACGACGCGATAGTCGCCCTTGGCGTCGTCGCCGTACGCGTGGCCCGGATCGAACCACGAGCCGCGCACGCGGATCGAGCTGTCGCCGGTATCGTCCGGCGTGTACGCGGTCGCCGCGCCGGCGCCGCCGAGATTGAAGTAGCGCGTCAGCACCAGGTCGACGCCCTGGCCGAGATCGTGCGCATCGACGGTCGGCGACACGCGCAGGCTGTCGCTGACGACCGGCGCGTCGGCGTCCGGCCGGCGCAGCTTGTTGTAGATCAGGCTCGCGTCCCAGGCGCCGGCGTTCGCGGAAACGAAAGCGGTCGCCGCCTGCAGGTTGCCGAGCTCGGGGCGGTACGCATCGTTGAAGCGATAGATCTGCGTGCGCGTGCCGGTGAAGCGCGAATAGTTGCTGTGCACGCCGGTCTGTTCGTACTGATGGTCGCCATCCTCGTCGCCATCGCTGTACGCGTACGCGATGCCGGCCTGCACCGGCCCGCCGACGTGCACGCGCAGGCCGGCCTCTCCGGCCCAGGCCTTGAGATCGCCGTGGTCACGCGCGGCGACGACCTCGCCGGTGGTCTCGCCGCTCACCGGGTCGATGCCCGGCGTCGTGTCGAGTCGCGTGCCGTTGCCGGCCAGATACGTGCCGGAAATCCAGTACGAGACCGGCTGCAGCTGCTGCCAGTCGTATGGATGATTGTCGAGATGCGCGTTGATCCAGGTGCGCTGGCCGTTGCTCGTGCGCTCGTGCGCGTCGACCGGTTCGCCGAGCGACGGCAGAGGGTTGTCGTCGTCGGCGTAGACGACGCGAAAGCCGATCTGCTGGCGCGCCGCCCAGTCCCAGGCGAGGCTCGCGAAGCCGTAGGTGCGCTGGTCCTGATCGGCCGGCACTTCGCTGTCGTCGCTGCGATAAGTGTCGAACTGGCGTGCGACGCCGAGATCGGCATCGACCAGCGTCGTGTTGAACAGCCAGCGCACCGCGTCGATGTCCTCATCGAAGAACTGCGCGTCGTCATTGCGAATGCGCTGCCGGCCGATGCGCAGCGCTTCGCCGGGATAACTGGTCAGTCCGCCGTATTCGAACCATGCTTCCTTGAGCCCGACGAACGCTTTCTTGCTCGCGCTTTCGCCGTTGTCGTCGTCGCCGGACTGCAGCACGCTGCCGCTCGGCGCATATGCGCGGACGCGGACGAATGCCGCCCATTCCGGCGAGAACTGCAGATGCAGCCACGGCGTCGTGTCGACATAGCCTTCGAGGCTGTCGTCGGCATCCTGCAGATCGAGATCGCGGCCGCCGTCGGCGACGCCGGCGAGCGTCGCCTTCAGTCGCCAGTCGGCGTCGACGGCATGCGCCGCGAGCGGCGTCGCCAGACCGAATGCCGCGGCGATCGCCAGCGACAGCGTGTTGCGGGAGAAGCTCGGCTGCGAGCGGCCGGATCTTGTTTTCATGATGGATCACCGGAGCGCGAAGGGACGGGAGCGGCCGGCGGCACCTGCACCGGCACGAGGTATTCGATCGACTTGGCATCGGTCGGCGACGGCGGCGGTGCGACGCGCGCGGCGGCCGGCGGCGCGGCGTCGAGCAACGCGCGGATCGCCGGATCGTCCGACGCGCGATGCGCAAGCGGGCGCGACGGCGCAGCGACCGCGGCATCGATCGCCGGCGCCGCCCGCGCGCGATCGTCGTCAACCGGCGTCACGATGACTTCGGCCAACGACGATGCGGCGTCGGCGGGCGTAGCGGCCGCGGCGTTCGTCGCGGCCGCGGATTCGGCCGCGATCGCGGCCGGCGGCGGCGCGGCGGCGAGCGGCAGCGTATCGGCGCTCGGTGCTTCGTCCGTGTCGACCGCGTCGCCGGCCTCGGCAGCGCTTGCGACGGGCATCGTGTCGGCTGCCGGCGGCGCGTCGCTCGCGGCAGCGGTCGCCGCGCCGTCGACGGCCACGGCATCATCGGTTTCGGCGGCGACGACGGCGACGCCGTGGCGGCGCGCGATGTCGGCCGCTTCGGCGAGCATCTCCGGCGGAATCCGGTATGCGGACGGTCGCGCCGCCCGCTCGGCCGCGTAGAGCGCATCGGCGCTGGCGAGCTGTTCGGCGCTCAGTTGCGCCGCGATCTGCCGTTCGAGCTGCGCGATCGACGCGCTGCCGTCGCGCGCGCCGAGCCGCGCGAACACCTCGGCGTTGACGAGATCCGGACACAGGCCCTTGCCGTTGAAGAACAGCCGCGCGAGCGCGCCGTCGGCAGCCGCGTCGCCGCGCCGCGCCGACCACATCAGGTACTGCGCGGCGAGCAGCGGACGGCTTTCGTCGAGATAGCCGTATTGATAGAGGCGGCCGAGCTGGTAATGCCCTTTCAGCGCGGTCGCCGGATCGGCTGCGGCCTGTTGCAGATATTGCAGCGCGAGCCGCGGATCGCGCGCCGTGCGGCCGCCGCTCAGATAAAGCTGGCCGAGATACAGCGACGCTTCGGCAATGCCGTGCTCGACGCCCTGCTTGAGACGCGCTTCGATGTCGGCGTTCGGCAGCAGATACGGATAGCGCGTGACGATGCCGGCGGCGAGCACGGCCGCATCATCGGCGCCGTCGAGCAGTTTGCCGAGCAGGGTGTTGGCGAGATCCGGCTGCGCCGGCGGCGACCCGGCATCCGCGGCATTCGGCGTGCCGCCGCCAGCGGTCGCCGGCGTCAGCGCGATCCGCGTGCACGCGCCGGACGGCTGCTGCGCGGCCTGCGTCTGGATCGCGGTCTGGCTCAGCTCGCCCGGGTCCTCGGTGACATCGGACACCGCGACGGCCGGCGCCGGCGCAGCGCCGTCGTCATCGTCGTCACGCTCGGCATCGCCGGCGAGCGGCGCGACCAGCACGCGCGCCATCGATGCCAGCGTCTGCGCGTCGACCAGACCCGCGTCGTATTTCTTTCCGGCCGCGGCGACCAGCGGCGTCAGGTATTCGATGTCGCCGCCGGCGCGCGCGGCGCGCGCCAGATCGACATAGCAGCCCGGTGCCTGATCGACCCAGCGCGCGCACAGCGTCACCAGTTTTTCGGCGTGGCCGTCGTCGGCGCGCGTGCTGCGATACCAGTCGATGATCGCGCCCTGCACCGCCGGCGTGCCGATCCGCTCGGCGCGCGCGACCAGCGATGCGGCCTGATGGTCATGATCGCGCTGCGGATATTCGCTGTAGACGCGGATCAACCCGGCCAGCGCGTCGGGATCGTGATGGCGCTGCCAGGCGTCGGCGAGCAGCGCCGTGCCTTCGTCGATCGACGCGTCGTCGCGCTGGCGCACCAGCAGGCGGCCGAGCGGCGTCTCGGTATCGAGCGGGCTGTGTGTGCGCGCGACGCGCAGCCATTCGATCGCCTGCGCGACGCGTTCCGGCGTGCCGAGATGCGCGTACAGGCTGGCGAGCGCGATCTGCGCTTCGACATAACCGCGTTCAGCGAGCGGCCGCAGATCGGCTTCGGCATCGTCGAGCCGGCCGGCGGCGGCGGCCTGCCGGCCGCGTTCGAGATCCGGCAGCCCCTCGGCGCGTTCGACGATCACGCCGCCGCCGTCCTTTTCGCGGTGATTGCCGTACGCATAAGCGTCATAGCGCACGCCGAACACCAGCGCGGCGGCCGCCAGCGCGAGCAGCGTGCGCGACGGCATCAACGATGGCGCGCCTGCGCTCATAGCGCGCTCGCCTCGCGGTACAGGCGATCGCTCAGCCGCGACAGCTTGCTCCAGACCAGCGTCTGTCCGCCGAGTTCGACGTCGACCGGGCGATTGATCAGTTCCGGATCGAGCGCGCGGTTCGGCTCGATCGTGACGATCACGTCGGCGACCGAACCCTGGTTGTTGAGGCCGCGCGCATCGCTGTTGGCGCCCGCCTCGCTGCCGGCGGCCGACAGCAGCCGTACGTCCTTGACCTTGCCGTAGCGCTCGCCGCCTTCGCCGGAGATCGTGAACGCGACGGTCTTGCCGATCGGCAGATCGTCGATGTTGTCGAAGCGGAAACGCGCGAGCACGTACGGCTTGGCATCGGCCGGCACCAGCTCGAACAGCGGCTGGCCGCGGTTCGCGTACTGGCCGTCGGCGGCGAACTGCGTCTGCACCTTGCAGTCGCAGGGGCTGGTCAGCGTGCCTTTGAGCTGGTCTCCCATCAGCTGCGACAGCTGCTCTGGCGACAGGTGCAGCGAGCCGATGTCGGTCTGCACGACATCGAGCATCGCCGCCTGGAACGAGCCGAGCGGCTGCCCCTTGTGAACGATGCCGTCCGGCGGCACGAGACTGAAGAACGTGCCGTCGCGCGGCATCGCCACCGAGTAGCTCGGCGCGGCGATCTTCGCCGCCGATGCGCGCGTGACGAACGCCATCGCGTACAGCTTGCCGATCGCATAGAAGAACGCGAGCAGGCCGACCGCGAACATCGCGACCGTCATCGTCAACGCGCGCGCGCGCGCCTTGCCGTTCAGGCCGCCGTTCGCGGCCTGCGGCTGGCGCGCCTTCGTGAAGTTGTCGCGCGACAGCGCGGTGATGATCTCGCCGGTCGCGACCAGTTCGCCGGCGAGCGTGCCGCCGATGATCTGCCGCAGCACCGCGATCTCGCGCGCGCCGAGATTCTGGAACATCGCGCCGACGCGCTTGCCGTCGGCGCTGACGTTGCGAATCTGGAACGACACCGGCAGCACGAACGCGACCGGCGCGACCGTGAACGACAGCCGCGCCCGGTAGACCTCGCCGACCGCGAAGCGCGCATGATCACCGACGATGAAGCTCAGGCCGCCGGCCGACAGGTCGTGCAGACCGTAGCGGTGTTCGCCGCGCGACTGCGCGACGTGGACGATGCCGGGCACGCGAACACGCGGATGCTGGCGCTGCGCTTCGGCTTCGTGCACGACATTGGGAGGAGTACCGTCATCCATGGCAGGTTTTCCTTGGAGAAGAAGTGGCGTGATGAATGTCGACCGGCGCTACAGTTCCACCATCGACAGCACGACGGCCGCGAACACGCTGGCCGCCGCGAACATCAGCAGATGCGAGGACCACCAGTTGAAGCGCGCCTGAAACGCATCGCCGCTCGCCGCGAGCCGGGTCTTCTGACGCGTCCACGATTGCTGATCGAGCCGGAACGAGACGTGGATCTTGACGATCGAACCGACGATCTGGTTGTAGTACAGCAGCAGCGGAAACGCCGGGCCGATCGGATGGCCCGACAGAAGCAGGAGCCAGCTCATCAGCAGGCGCGTCATGCCGACCCACAGCGCGAAGCTGACGACAAACATGATGCTGCCGAACTTGATGCTCGCCGCGATCGCCAGCGCGAGGCCGAGCAAACCGGTCCACATCAGGATGCGCTGGTCGAGCAGCACGTAATACGTGAACCCGCCGAGCCGCGACGGGCCGAGCGCGAGCGCGCGGCCGTTCTGGCGCAGCGAGTTGCCGTACCAGCGGAACATCAGCTGGCGGCTGGCCTTGATGAAACTGCGGTGCGGCGGATGCTCGACCGTGCTGATCGCCGCGTCGGGCACGTACCAGGTGTCC
>DASSVA010000494.1:0-8844 GCA_035706385.1 Solimonas sp.
GGTCTTCCACAGATCGAGATCGGGATTGAGCTGACGACCCAGACCCTCGATCTGCAGCAGCGTCTTCTGCAGCAGCACGAGTTGCGGCTGGACCTGGTAGTTGAAACGCCGCGCGACCTGGAACAGGCGCAGCAGGAAGAAGCCGAACGAGATTTCCTTCAGCGGCCGCTGGAAGATCGGCTCGCAGATCGTGCGGATCGCCGCTTCGAAATCCTCGACGCGCGTGCCTTCCGGTATCCATTCGGATTCCAGATGCAGTTCGGCGACGCGCTTGTAGTCGCGATTGAAGAATGCGTAGAAATTCTCGGCGAGGTAGCGCTGGTCGGACGCGGTCAGCGTGCCGACGATGCCGAAGTCGACGGCCAGATAGCTCGGCCGCTTTGGGTCGGACACATCGACGAAGATGTTGCCCGGATGCATGTCGGCATGAAAGAAATTGTGGACGAAGGTCTGCTTGAAGAAGATCTCGACACCGCGTTCCGACAGCACTTTGAAATCGACATCGAGCGCGCGCAGCTTGTCGAGCTCGCGGATCGACACGCCGTAGATGCGCTCCATCACCAGCACGCGCGTGCGCGTGCAGTCCCAGAACACCAGCGGGTGATAGATCAGATCCGAGCCGAGCCAGTTGCGGCGCAGTTGTGCGCACGCGGCGCCCTCGCGCATCAGGTCGAGCTCGTCGAGCAGGACTTTCTCGTATTCGGCGACGACTTCGCGCGGCCGCAGGCG
Source organism: Solimonas sp. (assembly GCA_035706385.1). GTDB lineage: Bacteria > Pseudomonadota > Gammaproteobacteria > Nevskiales > Nevskiaceae > Solimonas. The sequence continues at coordinate 730 of DASSVA010000494.1, forward strand.
GCGCAGATCCGGCGAGAAGCGTTCGGCCAGCGACGCCAGCGTGTGCAGCAGCTCGATGTCGCTGCGCATGATCGCGTCGATGCCGGGCCGCAGCACCTTGACGACGACGTCGAGCGTTTCCTCCGCGCCGTCGACTTTCAGCCGCGCCGCGTGCACCTGCGCGACCGACGCCGACGCCATCGGCACGTCGTCGAATTCGGCGAAGATCGCATCGACCGGTTTGCCGATCTCCGCTTCGATGATCGCGCGCGCATCGGCCGACGAAAACGGCGGCACGCGATCCTGCAGTGCCGCCAGCTCGACCGCGATGTCGGCCGGCACCAGATCGGGCCGCGTCGACAGCGCCTGACCGAACTTGATGAACACCGGGCCGAGCTCTTCGAGCGCCAGCCGCAGGCGTTCGCCGCGCGGCCGTGGATCATTCGCCGGTTTGCGGCCGGCGAATTCGTAAAGGCCGTAGCGCCGCGCGACGCTGCGAATCTGCCAGATGCGCCGCAGGCGGCTGAACGAGATCATGTCTCCGTCGCTCCCGATTCGAGACGCTGCAGCCGCGCTTCGAGCCGCGCGACGCCGTCGCGCAGATCGTCGACCGCATCAGCCCAGTCGGCGACGTCGCCGGCGCGCGCGAGATCGCGCGTCTCCTCGCGCAGGTATTCGGCGGTGTCGAGCGCCAGCGTATCGGCGCTGCGTTTGCCCCAGCCGAACAAGGTCTGCAATCCCTGATGGAGTCGGTGCGCGGCCGCGTCGCCGACGAAACGCGCGGCGAACTCTTCCGGATCGAAACCGACGCGCGCCAGCAGCCGGTTGAAGCGCCGCAGCAGTTCGACGTCGCCGTCGATCGTCAGGCCCTGCGGAATGCCGGCGTCGCTGCGGCTGACGGTCCACGCCAGCCGCATCAGCGTCGCGAGACTGCCGCGCACGCTGACGTCCGGCGCCAGCATGCCGTCCGCCAGCACCCGCACACCGCCGCGGTGGAATTCGATGACGAACAGCCAGGCCGGCGCGTCGACCGCGAGCGCGATGCTGCGTCCGCTCAGCGCCGCGCATTCGTCCAGTGCCTCGGCTTCGAGGCCCAGATAGCGATTGAGCGCGACTTCCAGCGCGGCGGACAGCAGCGCCGGCGGGTTCACGGACGCCGCCCGGCCCGCGAGCGGGCCTGTCGGACGTACGTCATTCGAGGCGGAATCCGCGATGCACGGCGACGATGCCGCCGCTCAGGTTGTAGACCTGCACGCGCGCCAGTCCGGCGTCTTCCATCATGCCCTTGAGCGTCTGCTGGTCGGGATGCATGCGGATCGATTCGGCGAGATAGCGATACGAATCCTCGTCGCGCGCAACGACGCGACCCATCAGCGGCAGCAGCTTGAACGAATACTGGTCGTACGCCTTGCCGAGCAGCGGATTCAGCGGCTTGGAGAACTCCATGACCAGCAGGCGGCCGCCGGGCTTCAGGCAGCGCGTCATCGAGCGCAGCGCCGCATCCTTGTCGGTGACGTTGCGCAGGCCGAAGCCGATCGTGATGCAGTCGAAGCTGCCGTCCTCGAACGGCAGCTGTTCGGCATTGGCCTGCACCAGCGGCACGTTCAGCAGACCGTGGTCGACCAGCCGCTTGCGGCCTTCGCCGAGCATCGCGGCGTTGATGTCGGACAGGATGACCTGGCCTTTCGAACCGGCCGCCCTGGCGAATTCGCGCGTCAGATCGCCGGTGCCGCCGGCGACGTCGAGCACCCGCTCGCCGGCACGCACGCCGGCGAGGTCGATCGCGAAGCGCTTCCAGACCCGATGCACGCCGAGCGACATCAGGTCGTTCATCAGGTCGTACTTGTGCGCAACCGACGTGAATACGCCGGCGACGCGGCTGCGCTTGTCGCCGACCGGGACCTGCTCGTAGCCGAAATGCGTGTAATTGCCGTCGGCGGATGGTTTGGGTTTTTCGCGGGACATAAGAGGCCGTTGCGTTCAGCGGGCATTGTAGCCGCAAGCCTGCCGCCGGCGGCATCGCGCCGCCCGTGCGGCCCGCGCCACGCACCGGTCGTCCGGCAGCGGCCCGTCGCCGGCCGCGCAACGCACTATCATGTGCCCCGCCCCATCCCGGGCACATTCCTGCCGCGATCGCGTCCCACCGTCATGCCCGCCCGCCCGCCTGCTCCATCGACCGCTCCATCCCCGACGTGGATGGTGCAGGACGAAGGCGAACGCAATTTCCGCCTGCTGTTCGACGAAGCGCCGATCGGCATGTCGTGCCAGTCGCTGCAGCGACGCCTGCTCGACGTCAATCACGCGTATTGCGCGCTGCTCGGCTATGAGCGACGAGTGCTGCTCGACATGCACTCCACCGACATCACGCACCCGGACGATCGCGACGACGACGAAGCGACCCGCCAGGCACTGATGTCCGGCCGGGCGCGGACGGTCCGCCAGCACAAGCGCTATGTCGCGCGCGACGGCACGGTGGTGCCGGTGCAGGTCGACGTTTCGCTCGCGCGCGATGCGCACGACCGGCCGCAATATTTCATCACGCAGGTGCAGGACGTCCGCGAGCGGCAGCGCTACGAAGACGCGCTGCAGAGCGAAAAGGAGCTCGCGCAGATGACGCTGTCGTCGATCGGCGACGCGGTGCTGCGCATGAGCCCGGACGGCCGCATCGATTTCTGCAACGAGGCCGCGCGGCGCCTGCTCGGCGACGCGCATGATCGTGCGATCGAAGGCCGCCGCTTCGCGGACGTCGTCGAACTGTTCCCCGAGCACGGCACACAACCGCTCGCCGATCCGGTCGGACAGGTGCTGCGCGACGCGGCCGCGGCCGACGCGCTGCCGCCGCTCGTCCATCTGCGCAACAGCCGCGGCGAACGCGTGCCCGTCGAACTGTCGCTGGCCGCGCTGCGCACGCGCAGCGGCAGCGTGCTCGGCTGCGTCTGCGTCCTGCACGATCTGTCGCACACGCGGCTGCTGTCCGATCAGCTGATCCATCAGGCCAGCCACGATGCGCTGACCGACCTGCCGAACCGCCGCGAACTCGAAGCCGAACTCGCGCACTGGCTCAGCACCGCGCGGCTCGGCGTCAGCCGCCACACACTGCTGTATCTCGATCTCGACCACTTCAAGCTGATCAACGAAACCGCCGGACACAGCGCCGGCGACCGACTGGTCCAGGAACTGGCCGCGCATCTGCGCGCGGCGCTGCCGAAGCGCGCATTGCTGGCGCGCACTGGCGGCGACGAATTCGCGGTGCTGCTGCCGAACTCGCATCTGCACGATGCGCGGCAGGTCGGCGACGAGCTGCTGCGCACCATCGCCAACGCCGGCTTCGAGCACGACGGCCGCAGCTACAAGCTTGCCGCGAGCATCGGCATCAGCGTCATCAACTCGGAAACGCTCGACGCCAATACGGTGCTCGCCGAAGCCGACACCGCGTGCTACATCGCCAAGCGCCACGGCGGCGACCGCTGTCAGATCTACAGCCCCGGCGACGCGGCGGTGCGGCAGGCGTTCACCGACAGCGACTGGGCGTCACGCGTGCAGCAATCGCTCGACAACGGCGACGTGCTGCTCTACGGCCAGCGCATCGAGTCGATGCGCGACGACGAGCCGTCGAGCTGCGAGGTGCTGATCCGCGTGCGCGACGCAGCCGGCACGATCCAGCGGCCGGCCGCGTTCCTGACGGCGGCCGAGCGCTACGGCCTGTCGGCGCACGTCGACCGCTGGGTGATCGAGCACACGCTGGCGACACTCGCGGCGCGGCTGAACGCGCAGCGCGCGCTGCCGTTCGCGTACGTGTCGATCAACCTGACCGCGCACAGCGCGTCCGACCCGGCATTCGCCGGCTTCCTGTTCGATGCGCTCGCCCGTCACGCATTGCCGCCGCAGCGCTTGTGCTTCGAGATCACCGAGAGCATGGCCTTGCGCAACTTCAGCGCGGCACGCACGCTCGTCGCCCGCCTGCGCGACTACGGCTGCCGCGTGCTGCTCGACGATTTCGGCAGCGGCTTCACGTCGTTCGATTACCTGCGGCAGATGCCGGTCGACGGCCTGAAGATCGACATGGCCTATACCGCCCGGCTCGCCGACGATCCGCTCAACCAGACGATCGTCGAATCGATCTGCCGCATCGGCAAGGCGCTCGGGCTGGAGATCATCGCCGAAGGTGTCGAACAGACTTCGACGCTCGAAACGCTGCGCCGCCTCGGCGCCGATTTCGCGCAAGGCCATCTGTTCCATGTCGCGACCCCGCTCGACGCGCTGCTGACCGCCTGAGCCGCGGGGAACTCAGCGCGTGGTCGGCGGCGTGTAATGCCCGACCAGCGCCGCGAGCTTGACGACGTCGCGGTCGCGCGACATCCCGACGTCGCTCAAGCGCTGCAGGTAGCGCTGCCAGTTCGCGTCATGATCGCGCGCGAGCTCGTCGAGCACGTCCCACGAATACAGGCCGCTGTCGTGGCCGTCGTCGAACACCAGCCGCACCGCGTAACTGCCGACCGGCTCGATACGCGCGATGCCGACCTCGCGCTTGCCGCCGACCAGCATCGGCTCCGGCAGGCCGTGTCCGCGCAGTTCCGCGCTCGGCGAGAACACGCGCAGGTATTCGCATGACAGCTCGGCGCGACGGCCATCCGCCCAGCCGAGCTCCAGCGTCCGCGTCTTGCGATGCAAACGGATCAGCGTCGGCGCCGGCGTGTTCATCTAGAGAATGTAGCGGCTCAGATCGTCATCGGCGGCGAGCTTGCCGAGCTTGGCGTCGACGAACGCCTTGTCGATCACCAGTTCGGAACCGGCCTTGTCCGGCGCATCGAACGCGATGTCTTCGAGCAGGCGTTCCATCACCGTGTGCAGCCGGCGCGCGCCGATGTTCTCGGTCTGCTCGTTGACCTGCCAGGCGATCTCGGCGATGCGGCCGAGACCGGAGTCGTCGAAGCGCACCGTCACGCCCTCGGTCTGCAGCAGCGCCTTGTACTGCTCGGTCAGCGCGTAGCTCGGCTCGGTCAGGATGCGCAGGAAATCGTCGGCCTTCAGCGCATCGAGCTCGACGCGGATCGGCAGACGGCCCTGCAGCTCCGGCACCAGATCGGACGGTTTGGCAAGATGAAACGCGCCGGACGCGATGAACAGCATGTGATCGGTCTTGATCGTGCCGTACTTGGTGCTGACGGTGCAGCCCTCGATCAGCGGCAGCAGATCGCGCTGCACGCCTTCGCGCGAGACGTCGGCACCGCCGGCGTATTCGCCGCGCTTGCAGATCTTGTCGATCTCGTCGATGAAGACGATGCCGTTCTCCTCGGCGTTCCTGATCGCCTCGGTCTTGATCGCTTCCTCGTCGACCAGCTTCGCGGCTTCCTCGTCGGTCAGCTGCTTGAACGCGTCCTTGATCTTCATCTTGCGCGCGCGTGTCTGGTTCTGGCCGAGATTGGCGAACATGCTCTGCAGCTGCTGCGTCATCTCCTCCATGCCCGGCGGGCCCATCAGCTGCATGCTCGCGGCCGGCGTCGCGAGCCGGATCTCGATTTCCTTGTCGTCGAGCTTGCCTTCGCGCAACTGCTTGCGGAACACCTGGCGCGCGGCGCCGTTCTCGCTCTGGCGCTGGCTGCTCGCTTCGCCGAAATCCTTCGGCGGCGGCAACAGTACGTCGAGCACGCGATCCTCGGCGGCCGCCTCGGCGCGGTCGCGCAGCTTCTTGATCGCCTGTTCGCGCGTCATCTTCACGGCGGTGTCGACCAGATCACGGACGATGGTTTCGACGTCCTTGCCGACGTAACCGACCTCGGTGAACTTGGTGGCCTCGACCTTGACGAACGGTGCGTTCGCGAGCCGCGCGAGACGCCGCGCGATCTCGGTCTTGCCGACGCCGGTCGGGCCGATCATCAGGATGTTCTTCGGCGAAATCTCGCTGCGCATCGGCCCGTCGATGCGCGAACGGCGCCAGCGGTTGCGCAGCGCGATCGCGACCGCGCGCTTGGCGGCGGCCTGACCGACGATGTGCTGGTCCAGTTCCTGGACGATTTCACGCGGCGTCATGACCGACGTCGTGGCGGGGGAAAGATCGTTCATGCGGTTCTCAAAAAAACAGGTGGCGCGGCTCAGGCGCGCAGCGTCTCGATCGTCAGATGGTGATTGGTGTAGATGCAGATGTCGGCGGCGATATGCAGGCCCTTCTCGACGATCTCGTGCGCGCTCAGCGGCGTGTTCTCGACCAGCGCCCGCGCCGCGGCCGCCGCGAAGCTGCCGCCGGAGCCGATCGCCAGCACGCCGTGCGGCTCCGGCTCCATCACGTCGCCGTTGCCCGAGACCATCAGCGTCGCCTCGGTGTCGGCGACGATCAGCAGCGCTTCGAGCCGGCGCAGATAGCGGTCGGTACGCCAGTCCTTCGCCATCTCGACGGCCGCGCGCACCAGCTGGCCGCCGTGCTTTTCCAGCTTGCCCTCGAAACGCTCGAACAAGGTGAACGCGTCGGCCGTGCCGCCGGCGAAACCGGCGAGCACCTTGTCGCCGTACAAACGACGCACCTTGCGCGCATTGCCTTTGACGCGCGCGTTGCCCATCGACACCTGGCCGTCGCCGCCGAGCGCGACTTCGCCGTCGCGACGAACCGCGAGGATGGTGGTCCCATCGAACTGTTGCATGGGGATTTCCGTGATGAAGAAGAACGTCTGTCGCGATCGTGGGGACGCGGCGCGGCGCTTTCAAGGCGAAGCGGCGACCCGGCGGCACGCCACAAAAAAAGAAGGCGCCTGACGGCGCCTTCTCGAACCACGGATGCAAACGTCCGCTTACTGGGCGGGCGCCGGCTCGGTCGGCTCGGCAGCCGCCGGCGCGTCCGAATCCATCGCCGCCGGGGCGGCTTCGCACTTGGCCTTCGGATCGGCCGAGCAGTCGCAGGTGGCGGTTTCGCCGGCCGCGCACTGGATCGTCGCCGTCACGCCGTTGCCGCAATCCTGCGTGCACGACTGGGCGGCAGCGGCCGCGTCGGCAGCCTGCTGTTCGGCGGGAGCCGCCGCATCCGGCGCAGGCGCCGCGTCCTGCATCGCCGGCGCTTCAGCCGGCGCTTCTTCGTTCTTGTGGCAGCCAACCATGGCGAGGGTAGCGGCGAGGCCCATCGCGATCAGTACATTGCGCGTCATATTTCAACTCCCGGGGTCGATTTTTCGTGAACAGTCTCTAAGCTTGTTGAAAGCCGAAAAGCTTCCTGCAAGGCGACTCATGATACTGGCTTTCCGGCGCCTTACAAGCGCGTTCAGAAGCGGTTCAGAACGCATTCAGGGCCGATTCATGGCGCGCCGCAATCCGCCGTTTTTTCATGCGAATCTGACAAAACCCCGGCGTTGCCGGGCGGCTGTGGAGAACAGCGCGGATATTTCAATGATTCGTCATTTTCCGGCTTTCGCCAGCGAGGATTTGCGGCGCGCCCGCGGATGGGCGTCATCGTAAACTTGCGCGAGGTGCTGCCAGTCCAGATGCGTATAGATCTGCGTCGTCGACAGATGCGCGTGGCCGAGCATTTCCTGCACCGCGCGCAGATCGTGGCTGTTTTCGAGCATATGCGTCGCAAACGCGTGGCGCAGACGGTGCGGGTGCAGATGCACGCCGAGCGCGTTGCGCCGGGCCCAATCGCGCAAGCGCGTCGCGATCGCTGCGCGCGACAGGCGCGTGCCGCGGCGCGCGACAAACAACGCGTTTTCGCCGTCGGCGGCGTATTGCGGACGCAGCGCCAGCCAGGCGCCGAGCGCGGCACGCGCCTTGCCGCCGAGCATGGCGATGCGTTCCTTGCCGCCTTTGCCGCGCACGGTAAAGCCGGCATGACGGTCGCCGAACGCGTCGACATCGAGTTGCTGCAGTTCGGCGAGACGCAGTCCGGCCGAATAGAACAGTTCGATGATCGCGCGATCGCGGACCGCGAGATCGTCATCGGCCGGATCGTGATCGAGCGCGCTGCCGAGCGTGTCGGCGTCGATCGTCGCGGGCAGCTTGCGGACCCGCTTCGGTGCGCGCACGGCGACCGCCGGATTGGCCTGCACGCGCTGTTCGCGCAACAGGTAACGGAACCATCCGCGCAAGGTCGACAGATAACGATGCAGCGTCGCCGGTTCGCGGCCGGCACGGCGCTGGCGGCCGAGCCAGTCGCGG
>DASSVA010000495.1:0-17194 GCA_035706385.1 Solimonas sp.
ACGCGGCGAAGCAATCCAGCGGCACCGCCTGATCGAGTGGCAGGCTGGATTGCTTCGTTGGCCTTCGGCCTTCTCGCAATGACGAAATTCAAATTCCGGTCGAACGGCTGCGTGCGCACAGCGCTTACAATCGGCGCGCACTTCCATCCGTCATTCGCGATGTCCCGCTGGCGTCCGCCGTCCGAAAAATCGTCGCCGTACATCACCGCCGAAGGTCACGCGCGGCTGAAGGCCGAGTTCGAACAGTTGTGGCGCGTGCGCCGTCCCGAGGTCGTGCGCGCGCTGTCGGCCGCCGCCGCCGAAGGCGATCGCAGCGAGAACGCCGAATATCAATACCGCAAGAAGGAACTGCGCGAGATCGATGCGCGGCTCAAATACCTGACGCGCCGGCTCGAGGAAGTGAAAGTCGTCGATCTCGACCCGGCGAACGACGGCAAGGTCTATTTCGGCGCGTGGGCGGAGCTTTGCGACGACGACGGCGAGACGCGGCGCTATCGTATCGTCGGTGCCGATGAAGCCGACTCGACGCGCGGCTGGATCAGCGTCGATTCGCCGGTCGCGCGCGCGCTGCTCGGACGCGGTGAAGGCGAGAGCGTGAAAGTGCGGCTGCCGGCCGGCGAGATCGAATACGAGATCGTCGGCGTTCGTTATCGGGACGCCGGCTGAACCCGCTCCACGACGCCGGCGACCGAAGCCGCCGCGGCATCGTCGGCCGCTCGCCTCACAGGTAGCCGGCCCGGCGCGCGCTGCGGATCATCAGGCGGCGCACGAGCTTCAGCGAAACGCGCCTCGCGTGATGGACGATCCGCGCGTACGGGCCGGTCAGCACGATGTCGCCGCCTTCGCGCACCGCGCGGACCATGTCTTCGGCGACGCGTTCCGGCGCGCAGCCCTGCTCGCGGTAATACGCCTGCAGCCGGCCGATCTGTTCGTCGGTCACGCTGCGCGCGATGTTCGCGCGTCCGTGCACGATCGGCGTGTCGATCACGCCGGGGCAGATCGTCGTGACGCCGACGCCGCTGCCGGCGAGTTCCATCTTCAGCACTTCGGCAAAGCTCCAGACCGCGCCTTTCGACGCGGCGTACGCTGCCATCGTCGGCGCCGGATAATTGCCGGCCGACGACGACACGATCAGCACCCGGCGCGCGCCGCCGGCGGCGACCATCGCCGGGATGAAGAAGCGGCAGCCGTGCACGACGCCCATCACGTTGACGCCGAGCACGCGCGGCCAATGTTCGAGATCGCTGTCGAGGAAGCGTCCGAGATAGCCGATGCCGGCGTTGTTGACGAGCACGTCGAGCGCGCCGCCCCGCGCGTGCACGGTTTCGGCGAGCGCCTGCATCGCCGCGGCGTCGGAAACGTCGACGGCGTGGATCGAGCAGGCGACGCCCAGTGTCTCGACGTCGCGCTTCAGAGTCTGCAGCGCGGAGATATTGAGATCGACCGCGATGATGCGGGCGCCGCGACGTGCGAATGCGAGCGTCGCGGCGCGGCCGATACCCGATGCCGCACCGGTGATCAGTACGCGCCTGCCGTGCAAATCGGCGATTGCCATGGATGTCGGTCCTCGAACAGCGTTGGGCTTGATGGCGGGCGCACTGCTGCGATCAACCATCCTGTCGCGGACGGTGCACGATCAGCGGGCCGTCGAACGCATCCATCACCGCCGAGGCCGGCAGGCCGGCCGAGAGCAGCTGCGCCATCGCGTTCATGTACTGCGTGATGTGGCGGAAATACTTCAGATAGCCCGTGCACAGATAGTTCCAGCCGGGCTCGTCGTCCGGCGACGTCAGAAAACGGTTCTTCGGACACTCGCCGTGACAGGCGAAGCGATAATCGCAGCGGCGGCAGATCGCGGGCAGCGCGTCCTGTTTCGCGGCGCCGAACGCGAGTTGCGCGGGCGACGCCATCAGCGTCGCCGGATCGTCGTCGCGCAGATTGCCGAGCCGGTATTCGGGATACATGAAGTGATCGCACGAATAGACACTGCCGTCGTGTTCGACGATCGCCGCCTTGCCGCAGCGCGGTGCGAACAGGCAGACCGTCGCCGGCAGCTGGCACCATGCGGCGAGCGCCCATTCGAAATTCATGACATGGACGGTGCCGACGTCGTGGCGCACCCACTCATCGAAGATCGCGATCAGGAAATCGCCGTACGCGGCCGACTCGACGCTCTGCGCTGTGAGTGTCGGTGCGGCGCCGGTTGTCGCGCCGGTCTGTGGCGGCGTCGCGAACGTCTGGCCGCGCGCGATGTCGGCCAGTGTCGGCACGCGCTCGACGACCGGGTTGAACTGCATGTGGCGGACGCCGTTCGCCTTGAGGAAACGGTAGACAGCCAGCGGCTGCCGCGAGACCTCGCGCGAGACCGTCACGAGCACGTTGAACGCGACGTCGTGCTTGCGCAGCAGCGCGAGGCCGCGCATCACGTCGTCGAAGCTGGAGCGGCCGCGCTTGTCGTAGCGGTGCAGGTCGTGCAGCGCGCGCGGCCCGTCGAGGCTGATGCCGACGGTGAAATTTTCGCGCGCGAGAAATGCGCACCAGTCGTCGTCGAGCAGCGTGCCGTTGGTCTGCAGCGTATTGCGGATCGTCTTGCCGTTCGCGAATTCGCGCTGCAGGCGCACGGCCAGTTCGAAGAAATCGAGACCCATCAGGGTCGGCTCGCCGCCCTGCCAGGTGAACTCGACTTCCGGCGTGTTCTGCGCGGCGATGTAGCTGCGCACATACGCGCGCAGCGTCTCGTCGCTCATGCGGAATTTCGTGCGCGGCGCGTGCAGCTTTTCCTTTTCGAGGTAGAAACAGTAATCGCAGTCGAGATTGCAGACCGGCCCGACCGGTTTGGCCATCAGGTGCAGGCCCTGGACGGCGTCGGCCGTTTCAGGGGACATAACGGACATGCACGCGCTCGATGTGCCCGTCGAACGCGAACGGTGCGCGTTCGAAGTAGGCGAGCGAGACTGACGAGCCGAGGTCGCAGCCGACGTCGAACGATTCGGTGGCGGTGAACGTGAGCGGCACGCTGAACGGCGTCGTCGCGGTCGCCGCGTCGGCGCCGTCGATGCGCAGCGTCAGCTGCACCGGAGCGCCGGGCCGCGCTGCGGTCGGCACGGTCTCGACTTCGATGCGGTGCGCGCCGGCGGCGAGCGGTGCCGTCGCGCGCAGCGTCGTCGTCGCGACCACCAGGCCGTTGTACTCGTAGACCACCTGGCCGTGATCGAGATACAGCACGACGCCGCCCGAGCGACCGCCGAGCGCGTAGACCACGCCACTGGCCTGCGCCGGCGTCGTCAGATCGACGAGTACGCGGCTGTGGCGTGCGCGCAGGTCCGGTGCCGCGAATTCCGGCAGGCGCCGCGTCGCGTCGCTGAAGTCCCACTCGGTCGCCGTGCTGCCGACGCGCTGCTCCGGATACAGCAGCGGAATGAAGCCGGCGCCGATCGGATAGACGTGGTTGGCCTGCGCCTCGCGATCGAACAGCGCTTTCATTTCCGCGAGTTTCCGCGGCGCCTTCGCCGCGAGGTCGACGGCCTGCGAATAATCATCGTCGATGTGATACAGCGACCAGCGGTCGTTCTCGGGATTCCAGTCGCGCAGCGCGGCGAGCGGTCCCGGTTTCCACGGCACGCGCGGGCCGAACACCGATGCGATCCAGCCGTCCGCATAGATGCCACGGCTGCCGAACACTTCGAAGTACTGCGGCGGCTTGGTGCCGTGCGCGCGCGCGTCGGCGAAGCTGTAGCGCATGCTGACGCCGTCGAGCGGATCCTGCGCGACGCCGTCGACGACCTTCGGCGGCGTGATGCCGGCGACGTCGTAGATCGTCGGCGCGATGTCGTCGACGTGATGGAACTGCGGACGCACGTGCGGATCAGGCTTGATGCCGTGCGGCCAGGAGATCGCCAGCGGCGCGCGCGTGCCGCCGAAATAGCCGGCGACGAGCTTGGTGCCCTGGAACGGCGTCATGCCGGCCCATGCCCAGGCCGCGTGATACATCGATTCGAGGCGCGGCGAGCCGAGCGCGTCGAGACCGCCGTACTGCTGTTGCAGCACTTGCATCTGCTGCGCGGTGCTGACCGGAATGCCGTTCTGCGTCAGCAGTTCGTTGATCGTGCCGGACTGACCTTCGGCCGACGCGCCGTTGTCGGAGAACAGATAGAACACCAGCGTGTTGTCGCGCAGGCCGTCGCGTTCGAGTTCATCGATGATGCGGCCCGCCTGCGTGTCGGTATGTTCGAGGAAGCCGGCATAGACTTCCATCAGGCGCGCCTGGAATTTCTTTTCGTCGGCCGACAGGCTGTCCCAGGCCGGCAGCGACTCGGGACGCGGCGTCAGCTTCGCGTCGCGCGGAATCCAGCCGAGCGCCTTCTGGCGCGCGAACGTCTGTTGGCGATACGCGTCCCAGCCGCCGTCGAACTTGCCCTTGTACTTGTCCGACCACTGCTTGAAGACTTGATGCGGGCCGTGCACCGCGCCCGGCGCCCAGTACATGAAGAACGGCTTGCCGGGCGCCTCGCTGTGCTGCCGGCGAATCCAGGTCACTGCCTGCGCGGCGAGGTCTTCGGTCAGGTGGTAGTGCGGATCGCGCGGCGGTTCGATCGGTGTCAGATCGCGAAACAGACGCGGTTCGTACTGCGAGGTCTCGCCGCCGAGGAAACCGTAGAAATGCTCGAAGCCGTACGCCGTCGGCCAATGGTTGAACGGGCCGGTCGCGCCGGTTTCGTTGGCCGGCGTGTTGTGCCACTTGCCGAACGCGACCGTGCTGTAGCCGTAGTTCTTCAGCACTTCGGCGATGGTCGCGCTGCTGCGCGGAATCGTGCCGGTGTAGCCGTCGAAGTCGCTGGCAAGCTCGGTGATCGTGCCCGAACCGACGCGATGATGATTGCGCCCGGTCAGCAGCGATGCGCGCGTCGCCGAGCTGATCGCCGTCGTGTGGAAGGCGTTGTAGCGGATGCCGCTGTCGGCGATGCGCGTCAGCGTCGGCGTGTGAATCGGCCCGCCGACCGTGTCGGCCTGCGCGAAGCCGGCGTCGTCGAGCATGATGATCAGCACATTCGGCGCATCGTCGCGCAGGTGCGAAACATGCCGGCGCCAGTGGTGCTGCGACTCCGCCAGCGTCTTGCCGGCGGTGCTCGCCGACGGCTGGTCCGGAAACGGCAGCGTTTCCTGGGCACCGGCGACGCCGGCGACCGACGACAGCGCCAGCGTGGCGAACGATACCGTGACGTGCGTTCTTTTCATGCGTCGGCTCCGGCCGCTTGCCCGGCGAGGCGTGCGGCGGTCTTGGGATTGAGCAGGAAGTGCGACAGCGCCGGGATCAGCACGATTGCACCGACCATGTTCCAGACGAACATGAACGTCAGCAGGATGCCCATGTCGGCCTGGAACTTGATCGGCGAGAACGCCCAGGTGACGACGCCCGACGCGAGCGTGACACCGACCAGCGCGACGACCTTGCCGGTGAACGCCATCGCTTCGCGGTACGCCTGCGCGAGCGTCGCGCCGGCGCGCTGGCGCGCGAGCTGCACCGACAGCAGGTACAGCGCGTAATCGACGCCGATGCCGACGCCGAGCGCGATCACCGGCAGCGTCGCGACCTTGACGCCGATGCCGAGCCGGACCATCAGCGCCTCGCAGAGGATCGACGTCAGCATCAGCGGCAGCACGGCGACGACGACCGCGCGCCAGCTGCGGAACGTCACGAAGCAGAACACGATCACCGCGCCGTAGACCCAGAACAGCATCGTGCGATCGGCGGCGCGCACGACGTCGTTGGTCGCCGCCTCGATGCCGGCGTTGCCGGCCGCCAGCAGGAAATGACGATCGTTGCTGCCATGCGTCGCCGCGAACGCGGCGGCGACGGCACTGACGCGCGCCAGCGTCTGCGCCTTGTGATCGGCGAGATAGGCGACGACCGGCATCACCGAGCACTCGGTGTTGAACAGATCGGGATTGTTGACCGACGCCTGCTGCGCGGCGTAGTTCAGCGTGTCCTGGTTGCGCGACACGGTCAGCCATTTGCTGCTGCCTTCGTACGAGCCGGCGGTGATCTGGCGCACCGCGTCGGCGAGCGACATCGCGGTCTGCACGCCGGACACCTGTTGCAGACGCCAGGCCAGTTCGTCGGCTTCCTGCAGCGTCTCGTATTTCAGACAGCCTTCCGGCGGCGTCCTGACGATCACCGCGAACACGTCGCTCGACAGCCGGTAGTGCGCGGTGACGAACGCGTTGTCGCGGTTGTACAGCGAGTTCGCGCGCAGTTCCGGCGCGCCCGGATCGAGATCGCCGATCTGCAGATGCCGGCTGGTCGCGTAGCCGCCGGCGGCGAGCAATGCGGCGACGACGATCGCGCCGAGCGCCCAGCGCCGCTGCGTGAAACGCTCGAGCGTCCGCCACAGCCGGCCGGCGCCGGGTTCGCGGCGTTCGTCACGCAGGCTGCGCTGCGCGGCGACGCGGCTGACGCCGACGTACGACAGCAGCACCGGCAGCAACAGCAGGTTCGTGAACACGAGCACCGCGACGCCGATGCTCGCGGTGACGGCGAGATCCCGGATCACCGGGATGTCGATGATCGCCAGCACGGCGAAACCGACGCCGTCGGCGAGCAGCGCCGTCAGGCCGGCGAGGAACAGACGGCGGAAGGTGTAGCGCGCCGCGACGTACGGGTGCGTGCCGCGACCGATGTCCTGCATGATGCCGTTCATCTTCTGCGCGCCGTGCGAGACGCCGATCGCGAACACCAGGAACGGCACCAGCATCGAATACGGATCGAGCTCGAAGCCGAACGCCGTGATCAGCCCGAGCTGCCAGAGCACGGCGATCATCGAGCAGCCGATCGCCAGCAGCGTGCTGCGCAGACAGCGCGTGTACGCGTAGATCACGATCGTCGCGATCAGCGCGGCGAACGCAAAATAACTCAGCACCTGCAGCAGGCCGTCGACGAGATCGCCGACCAGTTTGGCGAAGCCGATGACGTGGACGTTCACGCCGGCGGCTTCGTAGTGCGCACGCATTTTCTCGATCGCGGCGTTGAGTGCGCGATAATCGAGACGCGCGCCGCTGACCGGATCGTGATCGAACAGCGGCACGAAAATCATGCTGGAACGCTGATTCAGCGCGACCAGGCTTTGCGCCGCGGCCGAGTTCGCGATGTTGGCGCGCAGCCGTTCGGTCGCTTCGCGCGAGCCGTCGTAGTCGTCCGGCATCACCGGTCCGCCCGAGAAGCCTTCTTCGTTGACTTCGGTCCAGCGCACCGCCGGCGTCCACAGCGATTTCATCCATGCGCGGTCGACGCCGGGGATCAGGAACAGCTCGTCGTTGATCGCGCGCAGCGTGTCGAGATATGCCGGGTCGTAGATGTCGCCGCGCGGATTCTCGACGACGACGCGCAGCGCATTGCCCATGCCGCCGAGCTGCTCGCGGTTCGCCAGATAGTTTTTGATGTACGGATGCGACTGCGGAATCATCTTCTCGAAGCCCGGCCGCAACGCCAGACGATCGACCGCGAGCGCGGCGAGTACGAGCGTGACGAGCGCGCAGAGCACGAGAAACGGCAGCCGGAAATTGAAGACCAGCCGTTCGAGCCGGTTGCCGGACGCGCGATCGAAGTCGCGCGGATCGCGGACGATCGGCATCGCCTCGCCACTGTCGATGTCGGTGTTCATGGCGTCGGCCCGGTTGGCAGATGCGGGGTGATGCGATGCAGGCCCTGCGGTCCGCCGATCAGCAGCGCACCGTCCGGCAGCGCCAGCACGGCGCTGGCCGGCACGCGCCGGTCGATCGCGACCGGCTGCAATGCCTGCGGACCGGCGCGCAATACCTGGCCGGTCTGGCTGACCAGCATCTGCCGGCCCTCGCCGTCATTCGTCGCGGACGTGAGGCTGACGTCGATGTCGGTGTCCAGCTTCCGCCAGCTTGCGCCGCCGTCGCTGCTGCGCAGCGCCGTGCCGCGCAAGCCGAACACCGTGACCGCGTCGCCGTCGCCGGCGACGCCGAACAGCGTGCCGTGATACGGCAGCTCGATCGCGCGGAAGCGTTGCGTTTGGCGATCGAGCTTGAGCAGCAGGCCCTGTTCGCCGGCGATGTAGACATCGGCGCCGGCCGCGCGCACCGCATACAGGTGCAGCGCACGCGGGTTGTCGCTGCGGTCGAGCCACGGCGTCCAGTGCTGACCGCCGTCGTCGGTCGCGAGGATCAGGTTGAACGCGCCGACCACGAAGCCGTGCCGCGCGTCGGCGAACCAGACGTCGAGGAACGGTTTGTCGGGGCCTTCGTCGACCAGGCGCTGCGCGTCGGCCTGCAGACGTTCGTAGCGCGCATCGTCCCAGCCGTCCGGCCGATGCCGCGCGTAATAGTCTGCGACCAGCGGTCCGAGCGCGCGGCCGTCGAGCTGCTTGATCCAGCTTGCGCCGCCGTCCTGCGTCGCGAGCACGACGCCGTCGTGACCGACCGCCCAGCCGTGCCGCGCATCGGCGAAGCTGACCGCGGTCAGATCGCAGCGCACCGGCACGCGCGCCTGCGTCCAGTGCTGGCCGTCATCGTCGGAGTAGACGACGTGTCCGCGCTGGCCGACGGCGACGACGCGGCTGCCGGCGCGCGCCAGGCCGTTGATCAGCCCGCGCGCGGCAAGCGCGCTGTCGATCGCCGGCGTGTCGAGCGGATCGTCGAAGCCGGCGCGCGCGCGCGGCGCGCACGTCGCGATCGCGATGCCGACGAGCATCGTCGCGAGCAGCGCGCCGCCGCGACGCATCCGCAGAGAACGGGACAGCACGTGGCCGCGCATGATCAGAACGTTGTCTTGAACGTCAGCGCGACGAAGCCGCGATCCTTCAGCAGCGCCATCAGGCCGTTCTGGCTGGTGACGGCGGTGCCGTTGTCTTTCGTGCGGCCGAAGTAATCGACGTATTTGAGATCGACGCGATACGCCTGGCGGATGTCCGCGCCGATGCCGACGCTGTAGTTGCCGGCCGCCTGGTTGCCGCCGAGCAGCACCGCCGAGTTGCCGTACAGGCCGCTCGACACCGAGACCGGCATCAGCAGATCGACGGACGGGAGCACCTGATACCAGGTCGGCGTGAAGTTGACGCCGGCGGCCACCGCCTGCTTCGTCGCACAGCCGTCCCATTTGTTTTTGCCGGCGCAGGCCGCGTAGCCGTCGGCATTGAACAGCGCCGCGCCGCTGCTGACGTGCGTATAGGTGTTCCACGTCAGCTCGGTGCTCCAGCCCGCGCTGTCGAACAGCGGTGTCTTGCCGATCACGCCGATCAGATTGATCAGGCCGTGCACCGTGTCGCCGCGCGGACCCTTGGTGTCGCCGTGCGCCGGCAGGCCCGGCGCGACGCCGAGGATCTGCGCGTTGAGCGGCATGTCGTGGCGATACGACAGTTCGGCGCCGAGGCTCATGCCGAGGACCTGCTTCGACAGGCTCAGACCGTAGAGCATGATGCCGTCGGCGTAGATCAGGTTGTAGCGCGGCGCCGCCGTCGGATTGGCTTGCGACGGTACCTGCGTGATCAGCGCCTGCGGCAGCTTGTCAGCGAAGCGGCGCACGTAGAAGCCGAGCGTCGCGTCGAGCAGTTGCGGCGTCCAGCGCGCCGACAGACCCCATTCACCGTGCTGCTTCGGCTCGCGCGGCGCGCCGCGCGCCGCGAAACCCAGCGCCGGCGAAATGAACTGGCGATCCGGCCCGTCGAACAGAAAGTCGACCGGCCCCAGATACGTACCGCCTTCCGGATAGCGCGAGGCTTCCCATTCGAAGAAGTACTGGCCGGCGACCGACAGCGTGTCGGTCAGCTGCGCCTGCGTCGAGACATTGGCGAGCGGACGGAACAGTTCCTTGGCTTCGGCACCCGGCGTGGCGAAACCTTTCTGCAGGTCGACCGGCGCCTGTGCGTAGGCGACGCTGTGCACGAAGCCGCCGAGCAGCAGCGACTCGCCCCAGTACACGGTGTGGCGGCCGGCCTTGACCGTCACCGGCACCTTGCCGAGATCGAAGCGCGTGAACGCGAACGCGTCGAGCAGTTCGCCGGACGGCCCCTGGTAGAAGCGCTTGACGGTATGGCTGTACTCGTTGCCGACGTAGCTCGGGATCTGCGACAGCGGCGGATTCGGGTTCGCGTGGCTGCGATCGTCGTACGCATTGTCGTACCACGCGGCGCCGCTGAAGCGCACGCCGCTGTGCTCGCGGTAGACGAAGTCGAGTTCGCTGAGCAGGTCGAGACGATTGGTGACGATGTCGCCCTGGTCGAAGCTGTAGGTCCCTTCGTCGGCGATCGCGTCATTGGCGAGCTTGTCGTTGCGCTCGTCGACGCGCACGCCGAGGTTGTAGCGCACGGTGTTGTCCCAGCGCAGCGACAGGTCCGGATTGCCGAGATCGATGTCGAACGCCAGCGCATTGCTGCTGGCGGTGATGGCGGTGATGGCGGCGAGGGCGAGCAGCGAAGCCGCGCCACGCCCGTTCTTGAACGAGAAGTTCATCGGAAAGACTCCAGTGGTCGGGTGGCGTTGCGGATTCAGCGGATGCCTTCACCGGCGAGCGAGTCGGCGGTCCATTCGCGATCCGGCAGTGGCGTGGTGGCCTCGGTGCCGCCGTTGCCGCCGAGCCAGCCGGTGACCGCGTAACGACCGGCGATCAGGTCGTAGTGCACGGTGGAATCGGTGTTCGGTGCCGGCCAGGTGTAGCGCGGCGTCTGCAGGGCGAAGCCGGCGCGGTACAGCTGGCCACGCGCATCGTATTCGTCGCTGGCGAGCGCACCCCAGCTGTCTTCGTCGAGATAGAAGCGACGCTTGGCGTAGACGTGGCGCTTGCCCGGCTTGAGCGTGGCCTCGACCACCCAGACGCGGTGCAGTTCCCAGCGCACGAAGTCGGGGTTGACGTGATCGGCCGTGAACACCGCGTCGGCTTTCGGCGCGAACATCAGCTTGTAGTCGTTGTACGGAACGTACAGTTCCTGCTTGCCGACCAGCTTGAAGTCGTAGCGTTCGAGCGAGCCGTTGAAGATGAAGGCATCGTCGAAGGTCGTCGCACCTGCGGTGGAGGGGTTCGGCGTGTCGAACGCGAGGTTCGGCGCGAGCTTGACGCGGCGCTGACCGGGCAGGTACTGCCAGGCGCGGCGGCCGGTGTCGGCATAGCTCAGCGGATCGACGATCAGGAACTGCTCGCCGACGCGGCGCGCCGGGCCGGTGAAGCGGTTCTTCAGACGCACGAACACGCCGCTGTCGTCGCCGTTCTGCGACCAGTACGGAAAGTCCTGCTGGTTCACCGCTGCGGTCGACAACGTGGCGTGGCCATCGTTGACGTTGTAATTCTCGAAGCTGCTGGTATAGGCGCGGCCGCTGTAACGCACCAGATGGTTCCAGATCGCTTCATGGCCGTCCTGCGGAATCGGGAACGGATAGCCGGCATGGCAGCCTTCCATCGACTCGCCGTTGTGCGTCAGCCTGGCGGTCGTCGCGCAGGCTTTGGTGTTGTCGGTCACATACTTCGGGAACGCGACGCTGCGGTGCGTCGGATAGACGTCGACATGAAACGTCGGATAGCGTTCGAGCAGCGCGCGCGTGCCGGCCGTCAGCCTGTCGGCGTACTGCGCTTCGTTGGACTTGGTGATCGTCAGCACCGGCTTGTCGCCGGCGTACGGATCGGCGAACTGGCCGCGCGCAGCTTTCTGTCCGGCGGGTGCCTTCGTGAGGCCGCCGTCGTATGCGGGGATCGTGCCGTCCTTGCTGGCGGCCGCTTCGGCGCCGACGGCGGTCAGCGTGTTGCCGAGCTGCGCGGCCCGATCGGCGCTCACGGCGGCGACGGCGGTGCCGCAGAACGTCAGTGCGAGCGCTGCAAACATCAAGGGTTTGTGGGACATCTCGAATCTCCTCATCGAATTCGTTGTCAGGTCTTGGTTCGGTGCGTCACGGCACGCGCTGCCGTTCGGCGATGGCGGTGGCGCCTGCGCGACGCCCCAGCTGTGTCACCTGTCCGCAGGCAGGTATTGTTGGAAGCTGCCCGCGGGCGGACTTGTCATTTCTGCACTTTGATTAGTCATTTCCGGACGGGCATGCGCCGCCCGCCGATGCTCAGGGCGACGCGCGCCGGATCACCGGCGGAGACCAGCGGCCGTCGATCGCCTCGACACGCGGGGCGTACAGGCGCATCGTCACGCCCAGCGGACCGGTCGCCGGCGTCGGCAGCCAGTTGGCGTGCCGCTGCGCGCCGGGGTCGTCGTGCTGCAGATACAGATCCAGCGAGCCGTCGGCGTTGTAGGTCAGTGCATCGCGATCGCCCAGCGCGTAGCGCTTCAGCGGGTTGTCGACGAGAAAGCCGTCGGCGTCGTACATCGTCACCGACCAGAACGCGTCGACCGGCGGCAATTGCGTCTTGTCGAAATGCAGCACGTACGCGTTGTCGCCGCGCAGCGGTTTGCCGTCGGCATCGGCGAGATTGAACGGATAGATCGAATCGTCCGGCGGCAGGCCGAACAGGCCGACCATCGCGATCACGGCGCGATGCAGATAATCATTGCCATACACACCGATGCTGCTGTTGATGACCAGCCAGCCGTTACGGACATGACCGAGATTCGGCATGGTCTGCTGGAACCGTCGCAAGGCGGTTGCGGGCGCCTGGCTCAGCGCCTCGCGCACGACGGGCGAGGCGGCCTGCATGTCGAACGGTTGGCCGGCTTGCAGCCCGATGCGGCGCATCCGTTCCAGCATCGACCAGTCGGTCGCGTGGGCCGGATGCAGGGCCAGCAGGCGCATGCCGCGGGCGAAGAATTCCGCGGCGGACATCCGCGCGACCTGATGCTTGGGTTCGGTCTTCAGGTCGATGCCGGATGATGCTTTCGGCGCGTTCGTCGACGACGCGCCCGGCGATGCCGTCGACTTTTTCCATTGCGACAATGGCGTGATGCGCATGCGCTCCTGCAGCGCGTGCACGGCGTCGTAGTCGCTCGCGCCATTGGTTTGCACGCGGACGATCATCGCGGCATGCGCATCGGGTGCATCGATGCGGCGCACGTCTTTCGGCAATTGGCCCTGCCAGCCGGGAGGGACGATTGCCCAGTCGGCGGCTGCCGTTCCGCTGGTGCGCGACCCCGGCGCCGCGAACACGTCGGTCCACATGTCGTACAGCGGCATGATGAAGTAGCGGCCTGCGGTGTCGGGCATGCTGACGATCATCGGCTCGCGCTGCAGGTTCAGCCAGGCGATCGAATACAGCGTGTCGAGGTTCGGACGGACGATCTCGCGAAAGCTCGCGTCCGGAAAGCTCCGCACATGCGAGAAATGATTTTCCGGTCCCGCACCCGGCTTGCTGCCGGCGGGAAGCTGCGTCATCACCTGACGCGTCACGTCCATCAGCACGATCGGATACAGGTATTCATAAGCTTCGATCGCAATGACCGACGCCTCGGCCGGATCGGTGGTGACGGCCGCCTGCGAGGGTGTCGGCCTGATCGCGGCACACAACAAAACCAGGATTCCGAACAGGCAGGCGCGCCCGCGCCGCACGCGCGACGCTGCGGCGAGTGGGGCAGGTTTGCGGCGCATCAATCCTGTGAAATCGCTCATCGCGGTCCTCTTGTCGTGGGGTTCACGGTGTCCGGGTGGGGTGCCGCAGCGGTCGGCGTGTGAAGTGCCGTCGCGCGGTCGCGTCGCCGTTGCAACGCTCATGGCTGCACCGCGCTGGCGGAGACCGGGCATCCGAGGGATTCGAATTCGGCGCGCGACCAGTAATGCGACTGCGGGTAATACGCGCCCATCACGGCGGCTTCCTGCTCGCCGGACGGCGGAGGAATCTGCCGGATCGACTGGGCGAACGGCGGGCTCTCGCCGGGCGTCATTTGCCGGTAGATCAGGGTGCTTTCGGAGAACAGGCCCCAATCGAGCCAGGCCACGCCACAGTCCCAGCGGGCATTCGACGGGCGATCGGCCGCGCGACCGACCAGCACGATGTACGTGCCGTCGTGCACCGGAATCTGCTCGTCGTACACGCAGTCGAACGCGCGTCGCGTGTAAAAGTCGTTGCTGCAGAACGAGAAGTAGCGCAGCTGTTCATTGGCCACACTTTCTTCGCCGCGCACGGTCTTGCGATGCGTGGGCGCGAGGGCGCTGATCGACACGAGCTCGCCGAACTGCTGGCTGACCGAGCCGAACAGATACTCGTTGTCCGGGGTCCGCATGAAGTCGAGCAGTTTCAGATCGGGCAGGACCGACGGCAGCGGCGTCGCTTCGAGATGGTGGACGTAGGTGCTCAGCAGGTCGAAGTACTTGAACCACTGCAACTGCGACAGCGCTGCCAGAGACGGCGGAACCGACAGCCCGAGACTCACTGCACCGAGCTGCGCCGTGGCCAGCGCGTCGTTGAGCACGGTGGGCAGCGACGGTTCGAGAAAGTCGCAAACGTCCGGCCCGGAAATCGTGTGGCCGGCGGCATCGACGATCTCGATGTCCGGCATGTCGACACCGCCGTTGCGATTCGTGCCGGCATCGGGCACGTAAACGCGGTAGACCATCAGCATCACGTTCGACGGCAGCGTCGGCAGGCTGAGGCCCGCGAGCAACTGCTGCTGAACCGACGCGGCGATCCCCGACAGCGGCAGCACCGTGTACAGCGTGTTCGGTTCCGGCCCGTCCTGCGGCGGCAGCTGCGGTATCACATGAATCGTGAAGTCGCGCCGCGCAGTGTCGCGGGCCACACCGGCGACAAACGGATTGCTGGAGCCGGCATCGGCATGGATGTCGATGTCGGCGAGGCCGCCGATCGGCCGCAATGACGCCGGCGAATAGACGTTGAACGACATGTAACGGGCGTGCGGAAACTGCCCGTGGATGCGTACCTGTGCGCCCGGCGGGATCACCACGGCGGAGAGCCAGTAGCCGGCATACAAGTCCGGATACGTGACGTTCATGACGTTCTGCTCGGTGGTCCACAGCCAGAAGCAATCGCGATCGAGGTCGCTGTCAGCGCTGCGCTCGGGTGCGAAGCCACCCGGCAGCGGCGGCGGACCTGCATCGGCGCGTGCGGCCACCGGCTCGCCATGGCCGCAGGCTGCCAGCACGCACAGCGATGATGCGAGCAACAGCACGGCGAGATGCCAGATGCGCATCGTGCCGTCCTAGCCGCGCGGCGCCGCGCGACGACGCGCACCCGCCTCGAAAATATTCACGACGACAGAGGCTTCATCGAAGCCGATCAGGCCGCCGCCGTTTTCCTGGATGGCGAGGCGAGCGCCGGCGACCTGACGTGCGCCGGCTTCCCCGCGCAGCTGACTCACCAGCTCGAAGATCTGGCCGAGACCGGTCGCGCCCAGCGGGTGGCCCTTGGATTCGAGGCCGCCGGACGGATTGACGGGCAGCCGCCCGCCGATCGAAAACTCGCCGCGCTCGGCGGCCGGGCCGCCTTCACCGAACGGCACGAAGCCGAGGTTTTCGACCTGGATGATTTCACCCATCGCCGAGGCGTCATGCACTTCGGCGACGTCGATGTCCTGTGGCGCAACACCGGCCTGCGCGTAGGCCGCCAGCGCCGCGCGGTGGCCGACGCTGTGCTGCGGCTGCTCGGGCGGGCGCTGCGTGAAACTGCGCACGACGCTGGCCGCCACGCGTACCGCTCGGCGCGGATCGGCGCCGATGCGCCGCAGGCCGTCGTCGTTGCAGACGATCGCCGCGGCGGCGCCGTCCGACAGCGGTGCGCACATCGGCAGCGTCAATGGCCAGGTGATCGGCGGTGCGGCCAGCACGGCGTCGATCGTGAATGGCTGGCGGTATTGCGAATACGGGTTATGTACCGAATGCGCGTGGTTCTTCGCGCACACTGCGGCAATCTGCCGCTGCGTCGTGCCCCAGGTCTTCATGTGGTGCCGGCACAGCGCGCCGTAAATCGCCATGAAGCGGCTGTAGGGCCGCTCGGATTCCGATCCGGGCGGCGGTTCGACGCCATCGCCGAGCGACATCAGCTGCGCGACGTTGGCCTCGATGCGCGAGACATCCCAGCCGGTTTCGAACAGCGCCATCGCTTTTGCGCGGTCGGCGATATTCATTTTCTCGGCGCCCAGCGCCAGTGCCACGTCGCAGGCGCCGGCACGCAGGCTCTGCACCGCAAGATGGAACGCCGAGCTGCCGGAGGCGCAGGCGTTCTCGACATTGAAGATCGGCATGCCGTCGATGCCGATCCGGCTGAACACCACCTGCCCGGGCACGGCGCTCTGGCCTTGCAGCGGCCCGTTGGTCATGCCGGCGTAGTAGGCCGCACCGAGATCGGCACGCGTGCAGCCGGCGTCGGTCAGCGCGCCTTCCAGCGCTTCGCCGGCAAGCTCCGCGAGCGAGCGTTCGGGATGGCGGCCGAAGACCGTCATCGCCGTGCCGACGACATGGATGTTGTTCATGAGAGTCCGGAGATTCGCGGCGCGCCGCGCCGGCGAGTGCGCCATGCCTGGCTGTTGAGCAAGCCCCACGGGATCAGCAGGCCCGATCGATGTTCGTAGTCATCCCAGCCGGCGTATCGCGAGATCGACGCATCCTTGACCAGCATGTGCGGCAGACTCAGTACGAAGAACTGCAGCGTGACGACGACATAGCCCAGATCATGTGCCGCGAGCGCCGCGTAGCTGCCGTACACCAGCAATTCGCCGAGTGCGCCCGGATTGCGTGTGTAGGCGAACAGGCCGCCGGTGATCAGCGCAGTTTCGCGATGGCGCCGCTCGCAAGACGTCTGCAATCGTGCGCCGGCCATCAATGCAATGCCGAGCGTGTGCATGACGATGGCGGCGCACAGCACCGTGGCGGGCACGCTGACATCGCGCGACAGCAGCAGCCACGGCCATGTCGCATGCAGCAGCGCACGCGCGAGGAGCCCGGCACCGCTGCCGCTGACAGCGAGGCGTGCCATCGACGCGCGCGTCGGGAACGACAGGTCCAGAAGCAGCGACACGGCGCTGCAGGCGCCGTACAGGCCGAGATACGTCCAGGCCGGCGGGCTGAAGTTGTCGTACCCGTACATCAGGGCACCGATCAGCGCGATCGTGATGCCGCGTTGCAGGTTCGCCACCTGCCACAGCCGCAGCGGGCGAGGTCCTCCGCCGAGATCGAACTGCAGATATTCGGTTCGCGCATGCAGCCAGCGCGCCCACGCGGGGCAGTTCTTGCGCCGCCATGCGCCCGGCAGGCGCACGACTTTCATCGATCGCTGCTGAGGGTTCATCGAACCGTC
>DASSVA010000496.1:0-7103 GCA_035706385.1 Solimonas sp.
ATCAAGAACTTCTTCCTGACCAGCAAGCAAACCTGGACGCGCAAGTTCAACGAAGCGTTCATGTCGCTGCTGCTGGAGAGCCACTACAGCAAGGACGAGATTCTCGAGGCGTATCTGAACGAGGTCCATCTCGGCCAGGACGGCAACCGTGCCGTGCACGGCTTCGGTCTCGGCGCGCATTTTTATTTCAACAAGCCGATCAACGAGCTGCGTCCGCACGAGATCGCGCTGCTGGTCGGCCTGGTCAAGGGGCCGTCGTTCTACAACCCGCGGCGCAATCCGCAGCGCGCGACCGCGCGGCGCAACCTGGTGCTCGGCATCTTCCGCGACGAAGGCCTGATCACCGATGCCGAATACCAGGCCGACATCCAGCTGCCGCTCGGCGTGGCCGGCGGTCGCGGCGGTGGCGTCGAGCGTTATCCGGCATTCGTCGATCTGGTCAAGCGCCAGCTCGAAAACGATTACAAGGACGAGGATCTCACCAACGAAGGGCTGCGCATCTTCACGACGCTCGATCCGCGCGTGCAGGAAACGCTGGAGACCCACATCATCGGCCAGCTGCCGGTGATCGAGAAGTCGCGCAAGATGAAGGCCGACACGCTGGAAGCCGCCGGCGCGGTGACCAGCGTCGATCGCGGCGAAGTGCTGGCGCTGGTCGGGGGTCGCGACGTGCGCTTCCCCGGCTTCAACCGTGCGCTCGATTCGCGGCGTTCGATCGGCTCGCTCGCCAAGCCGTTCGTCTATCTGACGGCGCTCGAACATCCCGAGCAGTACAACCTCGAAACGGTGATCGACGACGAGCCGATCGAACTGAAGCTGCCGGGCGCGCCGGTCTGGTCGCCGAAGAATTACGATCACCAGCTGCACGGGCCGCAGCATCTGTACATGGCGCTCGCGCAATCGATGAACCTGCCGACCGTGCGGCTCGGCCTCGCGCTCGGTCCGAAGGCCGTGCTCGGCACCATGCACCAGGCCGGCTACGACGGTGACGCCAAGGCGCTGCCGTCGATCTTCCTCGGCGCGGTCGATGCCTCGCCGCTGCAGATCGCCGAGATGTACGGCATGCTCGCGTCCGGCGGCTTCCACTCGTCACCGTCGGCGATCCGCGAAGTGCAGACCAAGGAAGGCAAGCCGCTGCAGCGCTATCCGCTGCAGATCAAGCAGGTGTTCGCCGACGGTCCGATCTATCTGCTGACCTGGGCGATGCAGAAAGTGATGACGCTCGGCACCGGCCGCTCGGCGTATTCGCTGCTGTCGCCGGACACTGTCGTCGCCGGCAAGTCGGGCACGACCGACGACTATCGCGACAGCTGGTTCGCCGGTTTCGGCGCCGACCGCGTCACCGTGATCTGGGTCGGTCGCGACGACAACCACTCGACCGGCCTGTCGGGTTCGTCCGGCGCGCTGCGCGTCTGGATGCGGGTGATGAAGGATCTGCACGTGCGCAGCCTCGACAACATTCCGCCGGCGTCGGTCGAGGAGGTTTCGATCGATCCCGCCAGCGGCCTGCGCGCCGACGATCAGTGCCTCGATGCGATCGTCGTGCCGTACCTGCGCAATTCCGGCCCGCTCGACTGGGCGCCGTGCGCCGCGCAGGGCAACACGCCCGGACCGATGCAGTGGCTGAAGGACATCTTCGGCCACTGATCCGCGCGCGGTTACAATGACGCCCGTCATGGTCCCCCGGTATCTGCCCGTGCGTTCGAAGTTGATCGTGTTGCTGGCCGCGCTCGTGCTCGCGGCGTGTCAGACGACCTCCGGCACCCACAAGGTCTACCCCGGCGATACCGGGCCCGAAGGCGAGCCCTTGTCGCCGCCACCGCCACCGGCCGACGCGCAGCCGCTGGAACCGTTGCCGTCGCTGCCGCAGCCGCTGCCCGATTATCCGAAGTCGTCCGAGCAGATCAGCGGCGCCGCCGTGACCTCGTTGATGAAACGCGCGCGCCAGTATCGCCAGGCCGGCCAGGCCGATCAGGCGGTCGGCACGCTGGAGCGCGCGCTGCGCATCGAGCCGCGCAACTACTTCGTCTGGTCGGCGCTCGCGCAGGCGCATCTCGCGCAGAAGAACTATGCGCAGGCCGAATCGATGGCGCAGAAGTCGAACGCGCTGGCGCGCGGCAACGTCTACGTGGCGCTGGAAAACTGGAAGACGATCGCCGCCGCGCGCGACGGTCAGGGCGACACCGCCGGCGCGGCCGACGCCGCCGCGCAGATCGCGGCGCTGCAGGCGCGGCTCGACGCGGCGCAGCCGACGCCCCCAATGACCCAGTGACGCCGGACGAAACCGCCGAACTGCTGGGCGTCGCCGGGCCGTTCGCCGATCTGCCGGGTTTCGCGCCGCGCGTGCCGCAGCAGCGGATGGCGGCGGCGGTCGCCGAGGCGTTCGAGCGCGACGCCAGCCTGATCGTCGAAGCCGGCACCGGCACCGGCAAGACCTACGCGTATCTGGTGCCGGCGCTGCTGTCCGGCAAACGCACGCTGATCTCGACCGGTACGCGCACGTTGCAGGACCAGTTGTTCCATCGCGATCTGCCGCGCGTGCGCGACGCGCTGCGCGCGCCGTCGCGCGTCGCGCTGCTGAAGGGTCGCGCCAATTATCTGTGCCTGTACCGTATGAAACGCGCACGCGGCCTGCCGACGCTGCGCTGGGCGTGGGACCGGTTGCGCACGGTCGAGGACTGGGCGCGCCGCACGCAGTCCGGCGAGATTTCCGAACTCGGCGAGTTCTCCGGCGACGATGGTCTCGCGCGGCAGATCACCTCGACCGCCGACAACTGCCTCGGCAGCCGCTGCGAGGATTTCGAGAAGTGTTTCGTCGCGCAGGCGCGGCGCAATGCGCAGGCCGCCGATCTGGTGGTCGTCAATCACCATCTGCTGCTGTCGGATTTCGTGCTGAAGGATCAGGGCTTCGGCCAGATCCTGTCCGGTTCGGACGCGATCGTCATCGACGAGGCGCATCAGCTGCCGGAGCTCGCTGCCGAATTCTTCGGCCGCCGCGTGTCGACGCGTCAGTTGCAGGAACTCGCGCGCGACGTGCAGGCCGAGGCGCAAGTGCATGGCGATCTGGCGGCGCTTGCCGAAGCCGCGCAGGTGTTCTCCGGCGACGTCGCGCGTTTCGAGATGCTGTTCGCCGGCCAGCCGCAACGCCAGCCGCTCGCCGGTTTTCTCGCCGATCGCGAACGCCGCGACACGGCCGCGCAGGTCGGCGAATCGCTGCTGTCGTTGCGCACGCTGTTGTCGCCGCTCGAAGAACGCAATGCCGAATTCTCGGCGGCGCTGGAACGCGCGGCCGGTCTCGCCGAACGCTGGCGGCATGTGCTCGACGCGCAGGACGACGACGGCAGGGAAGTGCGCTGGGTCGAGTCCTTGCTGCGCGGCGGCAGCCTCAACGCGACGCCGATCGAAGTCGCCGACGATTTCCAGCGGATGCGCGAGACCTATCCCGGCACTTGGCTGTTCACGTCGGCGACGCTCGCGGTCGGCGAGGACTTCGGTCATTTCCACCGTGCGCTCGGCCTCGACGATGCGCAGACGCTGCGGCTCGACAGTCCGTTCGATTACGCGCGGCAGGCGCGCCTGTATCTGCCGCGCGAACTGCCGGAGCCGAACGATCCAAGGTATCCGGCGGCGGTCGCCGCGGCCGCGCGGCCGGTCATCGAAGCGGCCGGCGGCGGCGCGTTCGTGCTGTGCACCAGCCATCGCGCATTGCGCCAGATCGCCGAACAATTGCGCACAAGCCTTGATCTGCGCGTGCTGGTGCAGGGCGAGGACAGCCGCTCGGCGTTGCTCGACGCGTTCGCCGACGACGGCAACGCCGTGCTGGTCGGCACCAGCAGCTTCTGGGAAGGCGTCGATGTGAAAGGCGCTGCGCTGCGCGTCGTCATCATCGACCGCCTGCCGTTCGCGGCGCCCGGCGATCCGGTGTTCGAGGCCAAGCTCGATGCCGTGCGCCGGCGCGGCGGCACGCCGTTCTTCGAACTGCAGCTTCCCGAAGCGATCGTCATGCTGCGCCAGGGCACCGGCCGGCTGATTCGCGATCCCGACGATCGCGGGCTGCTGATGCTCTGCGATCCGCGCATCGTCTCGAAATCGTACGGCCGCCGCGTGCTCGCGAGCCTGCCGAAGATGCCGGTGCTGCGCGAGCTCGCCGCCGCGCAGGAATTTCTCGTGACGCTCGCGCCGCAGGCGACGACGCCGTGACGACGCTGCTCGCGCTCGATACCGCGACCGAAGCCTGCTCGGTCGCGCTGCGCATCGGCGACGACGTGCGCGCGCGCTTCGACGTCGCCGGCCGCAGCCACACGCAACAGCTCGTGCCGATGGTGCGCGCGCTGATGGCCGAGGCCGGCATCGGTTTCGCGCAGCTCGACGGCTATGTCTGCGGCGTCGGCCCCGGCAGTTTCGCCGGCGTGCGGATCGGCGTCAGTTTCATCAAGGGGCTCGCGCTCGCGCACGACCGGCCGGTCGTGCCGGTCTCGTCGTTGCAGATGCTCGCGCTGCCGCCGATGCGCGACGGCGCGGCGCGCGTGCTGACGGCGATCGACGCGCGCATGGACGAAGTCTATTTCGCGGCCTGGCAGCGCGACGCGAACGGTCTGCCGCAGATGATCGGTGACGCCAGCGTCAGCGCGCCGTCGCAGGTCGGCACGCACGCCGGCGAATGGCAGGCCGTCGGCAGCGGCTGGCAGGCGTATCGCGCGGCGCTGGAAGCGGCGAGTGCGGCGACGCTGCTCGCCTGCGACGGCGCGGCGCTGCCGCGGGCCGCCGACGCGCTGGCGCTCGCCGTGCCGCGTTTCGCGACGGGCGAGGTCATCGCCGCCGCCGAACTGGTGCCGCAGTATCTGCGCAACAAGGTCGCGCTGACGCTCACCGAGCAGCACGCGCGCCGCGCGCAGCGGACGTAAGGAATTCAGGACGCGATCAGCGTGCGCGCGATCATGCCGATCGCGACCAGCGCGAGAATCACCGCGAAGCCCTGCTGCAGACGCCGCCCGCCGAGACGGTTCGCGATCCGCCGGCCGAGCAGCATGCCGGCCAGCGTCGCGAGCGCGAACGCCGGCGCGGCGCGCAGATCGAGATGGCCGGCGTACGCGGTCGCGGCGAGCGCCGCCGCGGACACCAGCGCGATCGTCATCAGCGAACTGGCGACGATCGCCTGCATCGTCAGGTCGGTCGTGCGGCGCAGCGCCGGCACGATGACGAAGCCGCCGCCGACACCGAGCAGACCCGACAGCACGCCGGCGATCGCGCCGGCCGTGCCGAGATGACCGAGGCAGCGTCGCGTCCAGTGCAGACGACCGGTCCGCGGATCGCGGCGGCACGGTGGCGACAGCGGTGCGTCGCTGTCGCGCTCGCGGAACATCCGCTGCGCGACGTACAGCAGCACGGCGGCGAACAGCAGGCTCAGCGGCAACGGCGCGACGCGATGCGCGAGCCAGACGCCGAGCGGCGCGAACGGCGCGCCGATCGCCGCCATCAGGCCCGCCGCGCGATAGCGGACGATGCCCTGGCGCAGACCGAGCAAGGTTCCAGTCGCCGCCGCGACGAACACCGCGACCAGCGCGATCGGCGCGGCATGCGCGACATCGAGATGCAGCGCGAACATCAGCAGCGGCACGGCGATGATCGTGCCGCCGGCGCCGGTCAGCGCGAGCACCAGACCGACGATCAAGCCGAGCCCGAGGCTCACCACGCTCAATTGCCGCCGCAGGCGAGATTGGCCGGGACCGCGATGTCCATCAACGCCGGATCGGGCAGCCGCAGCGCCTGCATCAGTGCGATGTATTCGTCGCGCGTGCGGCCGGCGAGTCGCGGGTTGTGGCGCTTCTCCTCGCCGATCGTCGACACCGTGCGGCCGCGGTAATCGTGCGCCGGATAGAGCAGGGTGTCGTCGGGCAGGGTGAGCAGGCGCCCGGTGATCGAATCCCAGGACATGCCGGCGTCACCGTTCTGGAAATCGGTGCGGCCGCTGCCGCGGATCAGCAGCACGTCGCCGCTGAACACCGCGCGCGGACGCTGCGGGTCGAGCACGAAGCTGAACGATTCATCGGTGTGGCCCGGCGTGTAAAGCGCCTGCAGCGCGATGCCGTCGATCGTGAGACGTTCGTCGTCGCGCAGCCGCGCCGACACGCATTCGGCTTTCGTGTATTCGCCCATCAGCGTCACGCAGCCGGTCGCCGTGCGCAGGCCGCCGAGTGCGGTGACGTGATCGGCGTGCGTATGCGTGTCGATCGCATGCACGAGTTTCAGATCGAGTTCGCCGATCAGTTGCAGGTAGTCGGCGAGATGTTCGCGCACCGGATCGATGATCAGCGCTTCGCGGCCGGGCGCCGACGCCAGCAGATAGGTGTAGGTGCTGGAAGCCGCATCGAAGAATTGTCGGAACAGCATGCGAGTCTCAGCGCAGCGGCCGCACGCGGTCGTGCAGCCACATGCCGGCGAGCATCGCGACGACGAACAGGGCGAGCGCCGGCAGCGCCGTGATCAGCCCGGCGAGCGCCGGGCCCGGGCACAGACCGGTGAGGCCCCAGCCGATGCCGAACAGCGCCGCGCCGGCGAGCAGCGGCGCGTCGATGTCCTTGCGTGTCGGCCAGTCGAAACGCGCGGCGAACAGCGGCCGCGCTGTGTTGCGGCGTGCGAAATGAAAAACCGGCAAGGTGACCAGCAGCGCTGTGCCCATGACGAACGCGAGCGTCGGATCCCAGTTGCCGCTGATGTCGAGGAACGCGACGATCCTCGCCGGATCGGTCATGCCGGCGAGCGCCAGACCGAAGCCGAACAGGATGCCGGCGAACAGCGCCGCGAGCGTCTTCATGCGCCGGCGCCCGAAACGCGGATGACGAACACGGTCAGCATCGCTACACCCATGAACACCAGCACCGCGACCAGCGATCGCGACGACAGCCGCGCCAGTCCGCAGACGCCGTGGCCCGAAGTGCAGCCGTTGCCGAGCCGCGTGCCGAAGCCGACCAGCAGACCGCCGATCAGCATGCCGGCAAGACCGGTTTGCAGATGCACGGTCAATCCGCCGCGCAGCAGCGCGAACAGCGCCGCACCGAGCGGCAGGCCGACGATGAACGCCAGTCGCCACGATCGTTCGCCGG
>DASSVA010000497.1:0-2656 GCA_035706385.1 Solimonas sp.
ACGCGCAGCGCCTTGAGCTTCGCCGAGTCCGGCGCGGTCGAGACGCTGGTGCCGCCGACGCCGGTCAGGCGGATGCGATCGAGATCGGCCTGCGAATAGCTCAGGCTGATTTCAGGGCGCAGGCCGCCGTCGAACAGATAACCGATCGTCGCGCCGCCGCCGATGCCGCCCTTGTAGCGAATCTTGGTGTCGATGCTCGCGGCGGGCGTGCCGGCACCCGGATCGGTCGGATCGGTCGGGTCGGTGCCGGGGCCGAGCAGGCTCAGCAGACATCCCGGCGAACCGCCGGTCAGCAACGAGCCGAGACCGAGCAGATTGCCGAGCAGGCAGCGCGAACCGTCCGTGCCGGGTGCGCCCGGCGTGCCGGCGATCGCCGGCTGATATGTCGTGCCGTGCGAGTCCAGCGGCTGCGTGTAGAAGCCGTCGGCTTCAAAATACCAGCCAGGCGTGTACGCCTGCGCCGAAGTCATTGCCAGTGCGCCGCCCACCAGCAAAGCGCCGGTCACCGCCGACCGGCAGAAATTCGAATTCTTCACGTTAGTTCCCCAACCCTGAATGACCGACCGCCCAACGTCGGCGCATCATCATAAATCCGGCGCTCGGGGAAACGCCACTGGAAAGCCGCTAGAAATTCAACTGGCGCGCGGCGAGATCCTTCATCACTTCCAGCGAACCGCCGCCGATCGTCAGCACCTTGGTTTCGCGGTAGATGCGTTCGACTTTCGCGCCCTGCAGATAGGCCGCGCCGCCGAAGATCTGCATCGCTTCGCCGGCGACGTATTCGAGCGTCGTCGTCGCGAGGTTCTTCAGCATGCAGACTTCGGCGACCGGCGTGCGCTTTTGGCTGACCTGCCAGGCCAGCAGGTCGAGATTGGCTTTCACCGCGTCGATGCGCGTGCGCATGTCGACGAGCTTGTGGCGGATGACCTGATTGCGGATCAGCGGCCGGCCGAAAGTCTCGCGCATCCGCGCGTACGCAAGCGATTCCTCGTAGCAGACTGTCGCGAACGCCCAAGCCTGCGCCGCGAGCATCAGGCGTTCCTGGTTGAAGTTCATCATGATCGCCATGAAGCCCTGATTTTCCGGGCCGATGCGATGCGCGACCGGCACGCGGCACCCGTCGAAATACAGCGTCGCGGTATCCGAACACCACCAGCCCATCTTCTTCAGCGGCGTGCGCGAGAAGCCCGGCGTGTCCGCTTCGATGACGAGCAGCGAGACGCCGCCCATGCCGTCGCCGCCGGTGCGCACCGCGGTCGTGATGAAGTCGGCGCGCATGCCGGAGGTGATGAACGTCTTGCTGCCGTCGACGACGTAGTGATCGCCGTCGCGCACGGCGCGCGTCTTGAGGTTGGCGACGTCCGAACCGCCGCCCGGCTCGGTGATCGCCAGCGCCGCGATTTTTTCGCCGGCGAGTACCGGCGCGACGAAGCGCTGCTGCTGTTCGACGCTGCCGGCGTGGACGATCGGCGGCGAGGCGATGCCGTGCGACAGCAGACTGGCGATCACGCCGCCGCTGCCGGCGCGCGCCAGTTCTTCGGTCAGCACGATCATGTAGAACAGGTCCGGCACCTCGACGCCGCCGCAGCGTTCCGGAAAGCCGATCTGCAGCAGACCGGCTTCGGCGGCGCGCCGGTGCAGCTCGCGCGGCAGCTGCTCGGCCGCTTCCCAGCGCTCGACGTTCGGCGCGATTTCGCGCTCGACGAAACGCCGCACCTGCTGGCGAAAACCGGCGTGGTCGTCGGTATAGAACGGCGATGATCCGGTCACATGCATTACCCGTTGCGTGGCGAACTGAAACGCTGTTTGATGGCGCCTCTCCGGCGCGCCGACTATAAGACGAGGAGCGTAGTAATGGGGCTTACGCCGCCGCTGACTGACGATGATCTGCCGCTGCAGTGTCTGTTGCGCTGGGAGCGCGAGTTCGCGAATCGCGTCTATCTGACGCAACCGATCGGCGGCGGCGTTTCACGCGATTTCACCTGGGCGCAGACGCTCGACGAAGCGCGCCGCATGGCGGCGCACCTGCGCTCGTTCGGCTGGCCGGCCGGCAGCTGCGTCGCGATCCTGTCGAAGAATTGCGCGCACTGGCTGATCGCCGACTTCGCGATCTGGATCGCCGGTTACGTCAGCGTGCCGATCTATCCGACGCTGGCGGCGGCGTCGATCCGCCAGATCGTCGAGCACTCGCAGGCGCGTGCGATCTTCATCGGCAAGCTCGACGGCTGGGACGCGATGGCGCCGGGCGTGCCGGACGACATCGTCCGCATCCGCTTCGCGCTCGCGCCGCAGACCGGCGATCCGGCGTGGGACGCGACGATCGCCGGCGTGGCGCCGCTGCGCGACGTGCCGCTGCGCGGCGCCGACGAGCTGGCGACGATCATCTACATGTCCGGCACCACCGGCATGCCGACAGGCGTCATGCACAGCTTCGCCAACATCGCCGCGACGGCGAAGACGATGGGCGAGGTATTCAAGTTCGGTGCGGATGAACGCGTGCTGTCGTATCTGCCGCTCGCGCACGTCGCTGAACGAATCGGCGTCGAGGCCAATTCGCTGTATCACGGCTTTCGCGTCTACTTCGCCGTATCGCTCGACACCTTTGCCGCCGATCTGCAACGCGCGCGGCCGACGGTGTTCTTTTCGGTGCCGCGAC
>DASSVA010000498.1:0-5425 GCA_035706385.1 Solimonas sp.
GAACTTGCGGCGCGGCTGCAACCCGGCTTTCTGCATGATCTGCGCGAACGCCGGGCTGGTGCCGAAATGCGTGACGCGCGCCTGTTCGATCAGCTTCCACAGCACTTCCGGATCGGGGCCGATCGGGCAGCCGTCGTACAGCACCGGCGTCGCGCCCTGCAGCAGGCCGGCGAGCAGCACGTTCCACATCATCCAGCCGGTCGTCGAATAGAACATCGGCCGCGAATCGGCTACGAGGCCGACGTGAAACGCCATCAGCTTGCAATGCGCGACGAGGGTGCCGACATGACTGTGGACGACGGCTTTCGGCAGGCCGGTGGTGCCGGACGAGAACAGCACCCACAACGGATGGTCGTGCGCGACGCGTTCGTACGCGAACTCTCCGGCCGGCACCGGCGGCCCGCTCAGCATCTCGTCCCAGCGCAGTGCGCCGGGCACGATGGTCTCGCGCTGCGGCTGCAGATAGGCCAGCGAGACCACGTGTTCGAGCGAATCGAGGCCGGCGACGATCTCGGCGACCTGCGCTTCACGCGGAAAATCCTCGCCGGCGAAGCGATAGCCGTCGGCGACGAACAGGATCTTCGGCGCGAGCTGCGCGAAGCGGTCGATCACCGTGCGCGCGCCGAACTCCGGCGACGCGGCGGTCCAGACCGCGCCGATCGCGGTCGTCGCGAGCATCGCGATCGCGGTTTCCGGCACGTTCGGCATGTACGCGGCGATGCGGTCGCCGGGCCTGACGCCGAGCGCGCGCAGCTTCTCGGCGAGCACGCGCACCTGCGCGCCGAGCGCGCGCCAGCTCGTCGATTCCAGCGGCCGCAGCTCCGAGGCATGCAGCAGCGCCGGCGCGTCCGGCGCGCGCGTTTCATGCCGCAGCAGATGCTCGGCATAGTTGACGCGCGCGCCTTCGAACCAGATCGCGCCCGGCATCTCGCGCTGGCTGCGCACGCGCCGGTACGGCGTCTCGGAGCGGATGTCGAAATAGCGCCAGACCGCCGCCCAGAACGCCTCGTTCTCGTCGATCGACCAGCGCCACAGCGCATCGTAATCGGCGAGATCGAGACCGAGCTGGATATTGACCCAGTAGCGAAAGCGTTCGACCGCCGCGCCGGCGGCACGTTCGGCTGACGGCGTCCACAGATGCGCGCCCTCGACGACGTGCGTCGCCGGTGGCGCAATCTGCAGGGCGACCTTCATCGCCGATCAGGCCGAGACCGCGTTGACCGTCAGCTGCGGCTTCGACACCAGACCGAAGCTCTGCAGCACGCCGAGCAGTTCGCGATGGCCGAACGCCTGGCAGCCGGACGCAAAGCCATAACGCTTCGGCGGCGCCTGCACGAGGTGATACGCCGCATACGCCTGCAGCAGGCCGGTCTGCTTGTAATTGCAGTTGCCGTGGATCACGCAGTGCGCGTGACCGAGCGGACCGCTCGCGTGCACCGAATCGACGGAAATGTTCTCGCGCGGATTCTCGCGCGGCGGCATGCCGGACTGCAGGCTCGCCGCCATGTCGGACAGCGCCTTCTCCTGTTCGGCCTTCGGCAGCGCCTTGATCTTTTCCTCGATCACCGAGGTGATCTGCACGACGCCTTCCATCACCGCGCGTGCGAACACGCCGCCCTGCGCCTTGCAGCTCGACACGCGCGGATCGTTCTTGAACCAGACCGGATGCGCGGTGCCGCCCCACGGCAGCGCCATCGCGACTTCGTGCTGGCCCGGCACGATCACTTCGGACTTCGCGGTCGGCGCCCATTGCACGTACTGCTTGTTCTCGAGGTAATAGAAATTGGCGGTGAGGATGCTGAAGATCGTCTGCGTCGACGCGTACGTCGGAAAGCCCTTCCACAGCACGAGGATGTCGAGCGTGTCGAGCCCCGGCGTTTCGAGGCAGATGTTCGCGGCGATCTCGCCGGTCGTGTACATCTGCGCGATGCCCGGCGCGAGCAGCAGGCTCTTCGCGGCGAACTTCGCGCCCCACTTCTCCTCGGCGTGCATCATCCAGTTCTGCTCGCCGTTGGTGTCGGTGTAATGCGCGCCGGCGTTGAGGCAGGCCTCGACCGCCTCGTCGCCGTATTTCATGAACGGGCCGACCATGTTGCACATGACCTTGGCGCCTTTCATCAGCTTGCTCAGCGCGTCGACCGTATGCTCGACTTCGGCGATCTCGTAATCGGCATTCTCGATGCCCGGCACCTTGTCGAGCACTTCCTTGATGCGCTTGCCGTCGCGGCCGGCGGCGACGAACGGCACGCGATGCTCGCGCAGGTATTCGGCAACGAGGCGGCCGGTGTAGCCGGTGACGCCATAGATGACGACGGGTTTCTTGCTCATCTGTCTCTCCTCAAATTTTCCTGGTGTCAATCACGAATCACGAATCACGAATCACAAATCACGGCGTCTCAAGCCGTCATGCCGCCGTCGACGACGAGGTCGGAGCCGGTCACGTAACTGGATTCGTCGGATGCGAGGAACAGCACCGCGGCGGCGATTTCCGACGGCTTGCCGAAGCGGCCCATCGGGATCCGCGCCAGCGTCTTCTCGGCGAACACCTGCGCCTCTTCCGGTTTCAGCGTCGCCAATGCGCCGCTGACCATCTGCGTCTCGGCGAACCCGGGGCAGACGTTGTTGACGCGGATGTTGTAACCGCTGCGCGCGCAGTGGATCGCCGCCGAGCGGCTGAAGATGCGCACGCCGCCCTTGGCCGCGTTATAGGCCGGCAGCGCCGCTTCGCCGAGCATGCCTTCGATCGACGCGATGTTGACGATCGAACCGCCGCGGCCTTTCATCCGCGCGATCGCCGCCTGCGTGCCGAGCATCACGCCGCTGAGATTGATGTCGAGCGTGCGCTGCCAGACCTGCGGCGTCTGCTGCTCGATGTCGGCGAGATGCGCGATGCCGGCGTTGTTGACGAGCACGTCGAGCCGGCCCCACGCGGCGATCGCGGCATCGAGCGCCGCATTCCACTGCGCGGCGTCGACGACATCGTGCTTCATGAATCTGGCATTGGCGCCGAGCCGTTTCGCCTCGGTTTCACCGGCGCCGGCATCGACGTCGGTGATCAGCACCTTCGCGCCTTCGGCGAGCAGCGCCTCGGCGGTGGCCAGGCCGAGCCCGCGTGCGCCGCCGCTGACCACGCAGACCTTGTCCTTGACTCTCATCGCATCTCCTTCAGGCCGAAGCCTGCTGACGCGAGGTTCCGCGCCAGTCGTAGTCGGTCGATTCCTGCGCGAAACGCACGTACCAGTCGATCGCGTCGGGATTCATCATCGCGTCGCGGCTCGCGGCTTTTTCGAGCGGCCAGCCGAGCAGCAGCTTGCGCACCGGCACTTCCATCTTCTTGCCGGTCAGCGTGTACGGAACCGCCTCGACCGCGTAGATCCGGTCCGGCACGTGACGCGGGCTGCAGTCCTCGCGCAGCTTGGCGTTGATGCGCTTCTGCAGCGCCTCGTCGAGTTCGACGCCGGGCTTGAGCTTGACGAACAGCGGCATGAAGAAATTGCCGCCCGGCAGCTCGACGCAGACGATCAGGCTGTCGGCGACTTCCGGCACCTGCTCGACCGCGCGATAGATTTCGGCGGTGCCGATCCGCACGCCGAAACGGTTCAGCGTCGAATCCGAGCGTCCGTAGATGTAGCAGCCGCCGCGCGCGTTGATCTTGATGAAGTCGCCGTGTCGCCAGACGCCGGGGAACACGTCGAAATACGACTCGTGATAGCGCTTGCCGCCTTCGTCGTTCCAGAAG
Source organism: Solimonas sp. (assembly GCA_035706385.1). Classification (GTDB taxonomy): domain Bacteria; phylum Pseudomonadota; class Gammaproteobacteria; order Nevskiales; family Nevskiaceae; genus Solimonas. Next base: position 3,740 of record DASSVA010000498.1, read on the forward strand.
CGGATCGGCATCGACGGGAACGGCGTGGTGACGACCAGCTCGCCGACTTCATCGGTGACTTCCTTGCCGTCGTCGCTGAACGCGTGCACGTCCATGCCGAGCAGACGCGCCTGGATCTCGCCGGCATGGACCGGCAGCGTCGGCGCGGCGCCGACGAAACCGCTGCACAGCTCGGTGCCGCCGGACTGCGACGTCACCCACAGATCCTGCTTCACGCTGCGATAGAACCAAGCGAAGGTTTCCGGCGTCGACGGCGCGCCGGCGACGACGATCGATTCGAGCTTCGACAGATCGAAGCGCTCGCGCGGCACGAGACCGGCCTTCTCCATCATTTGCACATAGGTCGGGCTCGCGCCGAACGAGGTCGCGCCGGTATCGGCGGCGAGCTGCCAGAGAAAATCCGGCGACGGGTGCGCGGGATTGCCGTCGTACAGCACGACCGCGCTGCCGGTCAAAAGCGCCGCGAGCAGCAGATTCCACATCATCCAGCCGGTCGTGCTGTAGAAGAACATCACCGAACCGGGACCGAGGTTCAGGTGGAAATGCAGCAGCTTCAGGTGTTCGAGCAAGGCGCCGACGTGACTGTGGACGATCGCCTTCGGCAGACCGGTCGTGCCCGACGAGAACACGACCCACAACGGATGGTCGTACGCGACCTGCTCGTAGCGGAAATGTTCACGCGGCACCTCGTCATGCGCGAGCAGTTCGGCCCAGGTGTGCAGCTGCGACCATGCCGGTGGCGGCGCGCTTTCGTCGAGATACGGCAGCCAGACGACGGTCTGCAGCGACGGCAGCGCATCGACGATGCGCCGCACTTCCGCCGTGCGCGCGAAGTCCTTGCCGCCGAAGCGGTAGCCGTCGGCGGCGAACAGCACTTTCGGTTCGATCTGCGAGAAGCGTTCGATCACCGTCTTGACGCCGAATTCCGGCGCCGCCGACGACCACACCGCGCCGATCGCGGTCGTCGCCATCATCGCGATCGCGGTTTCCGGCACGTTCGGCATGTACGAGACGACGCGATCGCCGGGCTGCACGCCGAGCGCGCGCAACTGCGTCGCGAGAATGCGCACCTGCGCACCGACGTCGCGCCAGCGCATCTGCGCGAGCGGCCGCGTTTCCGAGCGGTGATGGAACACCACCGCGTCCGGCGCCGATGCTTCGTGGCGCAACATGTGCTCGGCGTAATTGAGCCGCGAATCCTCGAACCACTTCACGCCCGGCATCTGCCGGCGATCGAGCACGCGCGAATACGGCACCGTCGCCTGCACGTCGAAATAATCCCAGATCGTTTCCCAGAATTTCTCGGGCTCGTTCACCGACCACTGCCAGAGGCCGGCGTAATCGTCGAGCGCGAAATCGAGCCCGCGCTCGGCGCGCAGCCAGTTCTGGTAGCGCGCCAGCTGCGAGCGCTGCGCGAACTCCGGCCGCGGTGTCCACAACCGTTCGCCTTCCTGGACCATGTCGTTCTCCTTTTGCGCCGTCATCGGCCCAGCCTGTAGATGTCGTAGCGCACTTCGAAAGTCCGCAGATCGGCCTCGCCGGCAGCGACGCAGTACAGGCGGTTCAGCCATTCGTATTGCGGATGCGCGGTGCTCATGCGCGGCCCGGTGTGCAGGATCAGCCGCGGCGGCAGTTCGCCGGCGAGGAAGCGCGCGTGGCCGTCGGCACCGGCATCGCCGATGCCGA
>DASSVA010000499.1:0-14010 GCA_035706385.1 Solimonas sp.
ATCCGCCTTGCGGGGCTTGGGTCTGTCAACCGTTGCGACCGATGCCATGGCGGGTCGCGACCCGCCCTACTCTGGATATCGTCATTGCGAGTCGCCGAAGGCGGCGAAGCAATCCAGCAGCGCAGCCGGATTGAGCGGCGTACTGGATTGCTTCGCTGCGCTCGCAATGACGAGAACGGGATTTGCGCGGAAGGTTTTTACGGCGCGCCGACCGTGCGAAAACCGATGTGCACGCTCGGCAGATCGGCTTGCTGGCCTTGCCGCGACGACGCGCGCGCACGGACGCAATAGTTGTCGGCGCACAGGTACGAGCCGCCCTTGATGACGCGCCGCGGCGCGTTGCCGCGCGCCGGCATCGCCGCCATAGCTTCGGCTTCTTCGCTCGTCGCGTGGCCGTCGCGATACAGATCGCTCGTCCATTCCCAGACGTTGCCGACCATGTCGTAGAGCCGGTTCGGATTCGCCGCGAAGCAGCCGACCGGCGCGCGACCGGTGTAACCGTCGTCGCCGCGATCGGCTAGCGGGAACAGGCCCTGCCAGAAATTCGCGAGCGGATGGCCGTGCGCGTCGCGCAGTGCGCGGTCGGCGTGCTCATTGTCGCGGCCGGCCTTCGCGGCGAATTCCCATTGCGCTTCACTCGGCAGTTCGCGACCGAGCCAGCGCGCATACGCGAGCGCGTCGGCATACGTGACATCGACGACCGGCTCGTTCGGCGCGCCGCCGCGTGTGCCGTCGGGCCGGCGCCAGTTCGCGTCGCGGCGCAGCGTCCACCAGCTGCCGTCCCGCAAGTCCGCATCGGCATCCGGCACCGCGAACACGACCGCGCCGTCGCGCCGCTCGGCGTCGCTGACGTATCCGGTCGCGGCGACGAAGCGCGCGAACTGCGCGTTCGTCACCTCGGTGCGGTCGATCCAGAACGGCGCCAGCCCGGTCGCGACCAGCGGCCGTTCCTCGGCGTAGCCGCGCAGGCTGCCGAGTTCGAAACGACCGCCGGCGATGTACTGCATGCCGGCGTGCGCGTCGTCACCCGGCGGCAGACCGTCGTACGCGGCGCAGCGTTGCGGCGTGCCGAGTGCCGCCGCCGGCGCGGACGGCGGCGGCGTCTCGCGCTGCGCACGCAGGACGGCGACCGCGGCGAACATCATGGCGGCGAGCGCCGCCAGCACACGCCATTTCATTGGTCGATCGGGATGAGCTGCGGCGGAATGGTCGGGTTGATCGCGCCGACGCGCTCGACGTACTGCGCCCACAGCTGCGTCAGCTTCTGCACCTGCTCGGGATTCTCGGCGGCGACATCGGTGGTCTCGCCACGATCGGTATCGATGTTGTACAGCTGCCATTGCCGCGGCAGCAGCAGCGCGGCGCTCGGGAAGAACGCGTTGGGAATCCGCGTCATCTTCCACGGTCCTTGCCGCACATAGCGCTGCGCCGCGACTTCATCGGCAAACACCGTGTCGTCGGCGTGCACGGCACTCGCGCGGCCGGTCAGCACCGGCAGCAGCGACGTGCCCTCGATCGACGCGAGGCTGCGACCTTCGTATTCGGGGCCCGGCGGCGCCACGCCGGTCAGCGCCAGCACGGTCGGCACGATGTCCGTCAGCTGCGCATAGGCGCCGCTCGGCGCCAGCGATCGACTGCCGGGCATCTTGACGATGGTCGGCACGGAGATGCCGCCTTCGGACGGAAACGACTTGAACAGGCGAAACGGCGCGGTGCCGGCTTCCGCCCAGCGCGTCGAGCGGAAGATGAACGAGCCTTGCCGGCCGTAGTTGGCCAGCGAATTGTCGATGTCGAGGTTCAGGTTGCTGTCGATGAACGGGATGAAGCCGTAGCCCATGCCGTCGGCACCATTGTCGGAGAAGAACACGATCATCGTGTTGTCGTATTCGCCGATCGACTTCAGGTAATCGATGACGCGGCCGACGTTGTCGTCGAGATTGGTCAGCATCGCGGCGTAGACCTCCATGAGCCGCGCCTCGCTGGTCCGCTGCGCGGCCGTCAGTGCCGACCACGACGGGTTGGTCAGCACGCCCGGCTGGCCGAAACGGGTCATCGTCACTTCATCGCCGGGGCTGGGCTTGAAGTCCTGCGGAATGATGCCGAGATCCTTCATGCGCTGGATGCGCGCGTCGCGGATGGCGTCGTAACCGGCGTCGTAAACGCCCTTGTAGCACTGGGGCGTGCCCTGGGTGCAATCGAGATACCTGTCCGGCGCCTGCAGCGGGAAGTGCGTCGCCTGAAACGGCAGGTAGGCGAAGAACGGCTTGCCGTCGCCGTGATCGGCGCCGATGTACTGCATCAGCTTGTCGGCGTAGTCATCGCTGGAGAAGAAATCGTCGGGCAAGCTGACTTCCTGGCCGTCCTCGAAATGCGGCTCGTAGACCGGATACGGCGGACGCGTGGCGATGCCCGGCTTGTAGTCGGCCGGCGGCGCGAAGTTGCTCGCGTAATCGGCCTCGGGATTGAGGTAGAAGGCGTGCTCGAAACCCTCGCCCTGCGGGCCGACACCGCCGATGCCCCACTTGCCCGCCATGTACGTGTGGTAGCCGGCATCCTTGAGCATTTGCGCGATCGACAAGCCACGCGGATCGAACTCGCCGGCGTAGTTCGGGTTGTTCGCTCCGGCATACAGCAGCTTCATGCTGCCCATCTCACCCATCCCCACCAGATGATGATCGGCGCCGGTCAGCAGCTCGACGCGCGAGGTCGCGCACAGCGGCGTGGTGTGGAAATTGGTCAGCAGCTGGCCGGTGCGCGCCAGCGCATCGAGATTGGGCGTCTGGATCTCGCTGCCAAAGGCGCTGATGTCGGAATAGCCGACATCGTCAGCGAGGATGATCAGCACATTCGGCCGCGCGCCAGCGGCGACGCTGTCGGCGCTCGCCTGCGGCGCATCCGAACTGCCGCAGGCGCTCAGCGCGAATGCGGCGGCACAGATCCAGCCGCAATGAAATCGTCTCGTCATCGGTCCCTTCCCCCGGATTTTCCTGTGTCGTCTATGCCGGATCGCCGCCGGTCGCGGTCGCGCAATCCGCGCCGCCGATGCGGGCATCGAGCGCGCGTTGCACCGGGTGCGCCGCCACGTCGATGAGCACCGTGCGCGTCGCCGCGTCGTAATGCCAGCCGCTGTCGCCATTCACTGCCGTGCCGTCGAGCGTCACCGCAGCCGGCGCATCGACGCCGATCACGCGCAACTGCCAGCGGCGCGATTCGGGCGCGCCGGGAAAGCCGCCGTGCGCGGCGGCGATCGTCAGTTGCGTGCAGCCGGCGACCGGCGTGCGCAGCGTCAGCGCGCTGCGGCGATACGCGCCGGCGCGATAAGCGAGACCTTCGCCGGCATCCTCGTACAGCTCGAAGTCGCCGTCCGCGCCGGGCCAGACGCTGACCGTCAGATCGTCCTGCGGACCGGCGCTGCTGGTCGGCAGGTCCGGCTGCGTGACGACGATCGCGCCGGCGCGCGCGAACAGCGGATAACGCGCGAGCGGCACGCTCAGCGTCACCGTGCGCGGACCGCTGAAGACCTCGCCGCTGAAGTAATCGGTCCAGTCGCCCGGTGGAATCCAGACCTCGACCGTCGCCGGATCGCCGCCGGCGGTGACGGTCGCGACCAGCAGCGCATCGCCGAGCAGATATTCGGATGGATGCGTGTACGCGTCGTCGTGTTCCGGCCATTGCAGATAAAGCCCGCGCGTGATCGGCAGACCGTCGTCGTAAGCGGCGCGCGCGAGGCTGTAGAGCTGCGGCACGAGACGCTCGCGCAGCCGCAGGAAATCGCCGGCGACCGCTGCGGTCGGCGCATCGTAATCCCACGGCAAACGATCGCCGTGGCTGGAATGCAGGCGCAGCAGCGGCTGGAACACACCGAACTGCAACCAGCGCAGATAAAGATCGTCGGGCAGGTGCGCGGTGTGGCCGAGCGTGCCGTTGCACAGGCCGCCGGCCAGCGGCGGACCGAGGAAGCTGCCGATGTCGTGCGTGACGTACGGCAGGCCGATGTTGCCTTCGCCGACCGTCATCTTTGCCTCGAACGCGAGCATCTCCCAGGTGCCGCAGGTGTCGCCGGTGAAATGCATCGTCGTGCGATGCTCGGCGAACGCGCCGGCGCCGCCGTTCGCGGCGACCGCATCGCCGGCCGGCTGCGAGCCGCCGATCCGCGAGAACGCCGGCCAGCGACGATCGCGCGCGGCATTGAACTGCGCGTACTGCGCGTTGATCCAGGTATCGGCGCTGAGGCCCGGCGCGTCGGCGTGGCTGCCGTCGCAGCACCAGTCCAGCCACCAGAAATCGATGCCGAGCGCGGCGATCGGTTCATGCAGCGCGAAGTACGCGGCAAGCTGCGCCGGATCGGTCCAGTCGAAAATCTTGCAGCCGTGCAGCGGATCGGCCTGCAGCACTGCGCACGGCGGCAGCGAGGCATCGCCGGCCAGTGCGCCGGCCTGCGCCTGCACCATCGGGTATTGCGGATCGGCGGTGTCGATAGACGGGTGGACGTTGAGCGCCAGCGCCAGGCCCTGCGCGTGCGCCCAGTCGACGAAGCCCTGCGGATCGGGAAACAGCGTGCGGTTCCAGTCCCAGCCGTTCCACGAACACGGATCGCCGGGCCGCGCGCCGGCGATCACGTCGAACGCCACGCAGGCGACGGCGTTGTGCACGCGCTTCCAGTCGGTGTCGAGCGACAGCGTGTCGAGCGGCACCTGCTGCGCACGGAACTGCGCGACGAGTTCCTGCAGTTCGTCGGCGCTGTACGCCCAGTAGCGCGAGAACCAGACGCCGAACGCCTTGCGCGGCAACAGCGGCGCCGGCCCGGTCAGCGCGCGCAGATCGCGCAGGCCGCGCGCGTAATCATGGCCGTAACCGAAGAAATAGCCGTCCTGATACGCGCCGCCGTGCGCCGGCCGCGTCGCGAAACCGGGCGCGGCCGCGGTCAGCAGCGCGGTCGCGCTGTCGTCGAGCAAAAACCAGCCGCGCCGCGACAGCAGGCCGTCGTGCAGCGACACCGCCGCCTGTTCGTTGTCGAGCGCGCGTCGCCAGCCACCGAGATTGTCGGGATCGGCCGGCATGCCCCATTGCGGCTGCGCGGTCTGCGTCTGCCCGGCGACGCGCAGTTCGATCCGCAGATTGTCGTCGCCGAACGCGCCGGAACCTTGCCGGTAATGCAGGCGCAGCGCGTCGGTCTCGATGATGCGGTCGCCGTCTTCGACGCGCGTGCGGAATGCCGGCACCGGCAACGCGCGCGACAGCACGGTCTGCGTCGGGCCGTCCTCGAAGCGTTCGTCGTCGGCGTATTCGAGCCGGATCAGCGTCGGCGTCAGGACCGTGAAGCGCGCCGCGCCGTCGCGGACGATCGCGCCGCGCGCCGCGTCTTCGGGCGGCGTCGACGATCCGCAGGCCGCCGCCAGCACGCCGATCGCGATCAGCAGCAGATGTCGTTGCCGGCGCAGCGCGCGTGCCACTCCCCTCATCTCCTGTCCCCTGCCGTCGTCCTGGCGCGACGGATATTCCTGCGATCCCGAACCCGGCAATCTACGGCGATCGTCGCCGCACCGGGAAGGGCCGCCGCGACGAGCCCGCCGGGGGCAAACCGGCCATCAGGCCGATGCGCGGCCGCGCGGCGCGTGTCCGGTCCAGCGTTTGTACGCGCGGCGCAGTTCGCGCTCGTCGCTGTAACCGAGTTCGAGCGCGACGGCGGCGACGCTGCAACGCGGATCGCCGAGCAGCACCTGCGCGCGTTCGGCACGCAGTTCGTCGTGCAGCGCGCGAAAGCTGCTCCGCGTCGCGGCAAGGCGACGGCGCAGCGTGCGTTCACCGATGCGCAGTTCGCGCGCGGCGTCGGCGATGCGCGGTGCCTGGCCGAGCCGCGGCCGCAACCACGCGCGCAGCGCTTCGATGATGTCGTCGTGCTCGGCCGGCGGCGGCAGCCGCGTCTGCAGCAGGCGCAGGCTTTCGGCGTGCGCGCTGGCGCTGTGCGTGGCGATCCGGCGGCGCAGGATGGCCGGGTCCGAATACAGGCGGTCGGCCGGCGCGTTGAAACGGATCGGACAGCCGAAATAACGGTGATAGTCGGCGACGCACGGCGGTTCGCCGTAACGCAGTTCGAGGCGCAGCGGCCGGTAGTCGGCGCCGGCCAGCGCGCGCACGACGAGAACCGCGCTGCCGAACAGCTTCTCGCAGAGAAAGCGCTGCAACGCCGGTTCGGCGAAACGTTCGATGCCTTCGAGGATCAGCTCGCCGTTGCGGCTGAAACAGCGCACGTCGGTCAGCGCGCCGGCGGCCGGATAATAGTGTTCGCCGACGCTCGCGGCCGCGCTCAGATCGGGCGCCGCCATCAGCGAGAAGCCGAGCACGCCGAGCGACGGCAGCGTCAGCCGCGCCGCCGCTTCGAGGCCGAGCGGCGCGTCGGGAAATTCGCGGATCGCTTCGTGCACGATCGTCGCGACGTTGGCGTACGACAGACGGCCGTCCGGATCGGCGCAGATCGCGGTGCGCAGACCGGCGGCGGCGAACCAGCGTTCGGGATCGGTGCCGCGCGCATGCGCCGCGTCGATCAGGCCGGCGAGATTCGCCGCGCGGATGTTGGCGACGCGGTACGCCGGCTGACCGCCGACCTGTCCCCGCCATTCCGCCGCGCCGGCCATCTCAGGTCTTGTTGGCGGTCGCGGCGTCGAGGAACGCCGGCCGCTCGCCGCCGCCGTGCAGCACGAGATTGCTGCCCGACACGTAACCGGCGCCGTCCGACGCGAGCCACACGCAGGCACGGCCGACATCGGCCGGCGTCGCCATGCGCTGCAGCGGAATCGTCTTCTCGACGGCCGCGACGCCAGCCGCATCGCCGTAATGCAGATCGGCCTGTTCGGTCAGCACCGGTCCCGGGCTGACCGCGACGACGCGCACTTTCGGCGCCCATTCGACCGCGAGCGATTGCACGAGACTCAGCGTCGCCGCCTTCGCCGCGCCGTACGCCGCCGTGCCCGGCGACGGCCGCAGCGCGCTGACGCTGCCGATGAACACGATCGTGCCGCCGCCTTGCGCCTGCATCAGCGCGTTCGCCTTCTGCGCGAGGTGCAGCGGCGCCAGCAGGTTCAGCGCGAAGATTTTTTCGTGCAGGCGCGGCGAAGCCTTGTCGGCCATCGCGAACGGCGCGCCGCCGGCATTGTTGACGAGTACATCGAGCCGGCCATGACGCTCGGCGATCTGCGCGAACAGCGCATCGACCGCGGCGCTGTCGCGGACATCGACCGCGAAGAACTCGGCGCGCCGCTCACCGACCGCCGGCAGTACGTCCGGCGCTTCACGGCCGCAGATCAGCACGCGATCGCCGCCCGCCAGAAAGCTTTCCGTGATGCCGCGGCCGACACCCTTGGCACCGCCGGTGACGAGCACGATTCTCGATGATGGCGCCATCCGTTCCGTTTCCCTCGCGAATTCCCGGCCGACTGTATCGCAGCCGCGACCGCGGCAACCTCATCTTTCTGAACGAGCCGGACCCACCGGACTCGTCATTGCGAGAAGCGCAGCGACGAAGCAATCCAGAGCACGGCCCGATCGGACTGCGCACTGGATTGCTTCGTCGGCCTTCGGCCTCCTCGCAATGACGGGTCAGAGGGCGTCGTCACTGGAATTTCCCTCTCCCGCATGCGGAAGGGGGAGGCGCCATTTGATGACGCGCCTAGCCGGCCGTTCGCAGCGTAACGCTGACCGTCGCGGCGCCGGGCAGCGCCTGCACGATCAGCACCGCGGCGCCGTCGGCCGAGACGACGCGGCCGCCGTCGATCTCGACGCGATAGCCGGCGGGATACTGGCGCGGCGCGGTGAACACCAGCGTCGGCGCGGCGATCGCCGGATCGGGCGTGTAGTCCAGCGTGAACGTGTGCGTGTCCGGATCGTAGCCGTACGCGTCCGGCGTGCCGGCGACCGCCATCGGATACGGCTCGGACAGCACGTCGAGCTTGGCGCGGCGCAGCGTGCGGTTGTCGTCGTCGTCATCGAACAGGCCACCGTCGCCGGCGCCGCCGGGAACGTCGGTCCAGTCCTTGTAGCCCCAGTACATCCAGCCGATGCGACGGCTGTCGGCGAGCGCGATCAGGCGGCGGATCTGCGCGAGGTCTTCGGTGTCGCCGAATTCGTTGAACAGCAGCGGCGCGCCGAGGCGAGCCGCGGTCGCTTCGGCGTGATCGAACACCATGCCGTCGAGCGCCGGGCACAGCGCATAGCCGGGCGCCTGCGATTCGTGATCGGCCTGGCCGGTGATGATCGCCGGCAGGCAATACGCGTGAAACGCGAAACCGGTCGCGCCGCTGCCCGCCGCCGGCGGCGCGAGATACGACGGCACACTGAAGTCAAAAAAGATGTGCGGCTCGTACCAGACGATGTTGTCGCTGTCCTTTTCGCGGACCGCCGCGGCGAGTTTGTCCTGCAGCGGCTGCAGCGACAACGCGTCGAACTGCGGACAACCGAGCGGCTGCGAGCACAGCAGGTTCTGCGTGCCGGCTGCCGGCTCGTTGAACAGGTCGTAACCGGCGAGCTGCGTGCGATACGGACGCAGCGCGTCGACGATCTGCTGCCACGCGGCGGCGAACGCGTCCTGGATGCCGTCGCGGTTCGCGTAGAGATTGTCGAACGCGCGCGCAGCGGCGAGGTTGTAGAGGTTCAGCGCGCCGATGTCCGGCTGCGCCGGCAGGCCGTCACTGAACGTCGCCCAGTCGGGAAAGCCGGCGCCGAGCGTCTGCTCGTTGTACAGGTCCTGATGAAACTCCGGCATGACGAACAGACCCTGCGCGGCGATCAGTCGCGCCTGGCGGGCGTACTGCGCGAGGTAGCCGGCGTCGTATTGCCCGCGCTCGGGCTCCAGCCCTTTCCAGAACCATGCGAGCCGCACGGCGTTGAAACCGGCATCGCGGATCAGCCGCACGTCGTCGTCGGTGAAACTCGCCGGCGGCGGATAGTACGGCGCGGTCTTGTGCGCGAGCTGCAGGCCGTGAACGATGACGATGCGATTCTGCGCATCGCGCAGCCAGCGGCCGTCCGCGCGCAGCGGTCCGGTCGAGCGCTGCACGACGTCGACATCGTCTGCCGATGCCGATGACGGCTCGGACGAGCCGCAAGCAGCGGCGCCACACAACAGCGCGGCGAGCGCGAACGTCGTACCCAACCACCGCAGCTTCATCGCGGGTCTCACGGGCTATCGAACTGCCATCCGAAGTCCTTGAAGGTGATGCGCGTGCTGGTACCGCTGAGCTTCACGCCGGTATGGCGCTGGTCGTTCAGATACAGCGCGATGAATTGCCGCGACTTCGCCGGCAGCGCATCGAGCGCGGCGAACGTGTCCGCCGGGATTTCGATGTCGCCGTTGAAATTGCGCGGCGTCGCGGTCAGGCCGCGTTCGATCGGCAACTGGCGGATCACGTCGATCGTGTGCAGGATCAGATCGAGATGCTGGTCGGGCGCGAACCAGATGCGCAGCGTCTGCGGCGGGCAATAGAAATTGAAATCGGGCAGCTCGCCGGCCCAGTCGTCGTCGCCGGCGATCTGCGCGTGCGTCGCCAGCGTCGCGAGCTGATCCATGTTGCGCGCGAAGCTCGCGTCTTCGCCCGGGCCGGCATCGTCGAGCGAGCTGTCGTACGGGCGGTTGTCGAGCAGGACGCCGCGCAGCGGCCGGTCGGTGCGCACGAACTGCCAGTGCGACGCGTCCATGTCCGCGTAATCCTTCTCCCAGTAGCCGGTGTGGCCGGCGGCGTCCTCGCCTTCGACGCGCAGGATGCGGTGATCCATGTTGGTGCCGAGCTTGTGGATGCTGATGTTCTGCGTGATCGCACCGGGAATCTTCGGCTGCTGCAGCCAGTCGAACGTCGGCAGCTGGATCGCCGGGTCGCTGACGCCGCGCTGGTCGTCGTACGCATATTTGAAGAACAGGCTGTCGTCGCCGCACAGGTCGAAATCGTAGTGGCGCGTGTACAGATCGCCGTAGCGATTGATCGTGAAGATCGTCGAGCCGCTCGCGGAGAGATTGACGCCGCGGAACCGGCCGCGGCGCGGACCGCACATCTCGTAGCTGTCGTCGCGCGGCAGCCACGGATCGTTGAAGCGGTAATGCCGGCCATCGTCGCGCAGCGACCAGATATGCGAGACCTTGCCGTTGCCGACCGGATGCAGGTTGCCGGCCGGGTCGGTCCAGTTTTGGTCTTCGGCCGGCGAGATCACCGTCCAGCTCCACGCGCGGTAATCCGGCGGCAGCTTGTAGCCGAGGCCGGTCCAGAAGATCGGCCCCCAGCGCGACGACCAGTTGAACTTCGCGTAATCCTTGAGCGCGTTGTCCATGCCGTAGATCGCGCCGTCGGCACGGATGCCGATCATCTCGTCGTCGTCGGCGGAAATGCCGATCAGCGTGCCGGCGAGACACGCCGGCATCGTCACTGCCGCCCACGGCTGTTCGATGCCGGTGACCGCGGTGTTCGATTTGAACCAGACCTCGCCGTCGCGCAATGCGAACTGGTAGCGGCGGTTGAACGTCTCGGTGTCGGTGCGCAGGAAGACCTGCGCCGGCAGATCGGCGGGCGCATCGCTCGTCGCGTCGGCGGCCAGGCCGTTGCCGACATCGGGGCCGGTCACCTCCGGTCGCGTGTCGTCTTCCTGACCGAGCGAACCTTCGAGGCCGATCGTGCCGAGCTCGATGCACGGCAGCAGCGCGGTGTCGGGATCGGGTTGCGGCATGAACGGCGTCGTCGGCCACTGCTGATCCGAAGAAGCGCCGGTCGTCGGCGCGTCGCTGCTGCCGCAAGCGGCGAGCAGGGTCAGCGGCAGCAGTACCGCGAGCACGTGTTTCATTTTCGAACTCCGCATCACAGCCAGCCCAGCACGCCGCCGAACAGCAGCAGGCTGCCGGTGACGATCGCGGCGAGCGCGCCGACCGCCTTGAGCTGCCGCCGCGTATCCGGCAGATCGTGTACCGAATACGCGACGAGAAAGAACGGCAGGTAGCCGATCAGGAAAATCAGATACGGAAAGCCGCAATTCCAGTAGCGGTATTCCCAGGTCAGCGCGCCGATCGCGTTGAGCCCGCATTCGACCGCGACCGCGAGCACCGAATTCAGCACCGCAAAGAACAGCCGGTTGTTGATGCCGAGGATGCGCAGCTTCGGGTCGGCCGGCAGCAGCAACAGCGAGGTCACGCCCATCACCGCGAACATCAGGCAGATCTCGACGTTGAGGCCGATCAGGATCAGGTACGCGGTGTCGCCGGGCGCACCCCAGACCGGCGCATAGCCGCTGAAGTGAAAGACCAGGCCGTTCCAGATCTCGTTGATCCAGTCCATGCACCAGAACGCCAGGCCGCCGAGCACGACCGGCCAGCGCCGCGCATGCACCTGCTGCGCATAGACGTAGACGACGATCAGCAGCAAGGGAATGACGTACCACTGGAAGTGGCCGGGATCGCGCAGGATGCTCAAGGCGCGCGCGGCAGAGTCGGTCGGTATCATGGCGGTCCGGGGAGAGTGACGATTACATGCGCGGTATTTTCCGTCGCCACGGCGAGCTGCGGTAATGACGGCCGGCCAGATTGTTGGGCGCAACGGCCAGTCGGCGCTCGGCTCGGTGTCGGCGGCCTACGTCCAGGCGCTGCTCGACACCGCGGCCGCGCGCGGCGCCGATCGTGACCGGCTCGCCGCCGACGCCGGCCTCGACGCCCGCCAGCTCGGCGATCCCGGCTGGCGGCTCGACCTGCACGGTCTGCTGCGCCTGTTCGATCTCGCGCGCGACGCCAGCGGCGACGAACTGATCGGCCTGCACATGGGCATGCAGGTGCGGCCGCGCACGTTCAGCGCGCTCGGCTACGCGGCGATGAGCTGCAACACGCTCGGCGAAGCGGTCGCGCTGATCCCGCGTTACGAGAGCCTGGTCTACGACGGCGGCAGCACCGTCGTCGGCGCCGCCGGCGGCTGCGCACGCGTCGCCTGGCGTTCCGGCATGCCGGACGGCGAGCGCATGCGGCCGGTCAACGAAGCGATCGTCGCCGGCTGGCTCAGCTTCGGGCGCTGGATCAGCGGCATCCGCGGCGAGCTGCGCGAAGCCTGTTTCCAGCACCGGCCGCCGGCGAACCGCGCGGCGTACGAATCGTTCTTCGGCTGCCCGGTGCGTTTCGGCGCCGACGACAATGCGCTGAGTTTCGATATCGCTTTGCTCGCGACGCCGCTGATCCAGCACGACGAGCAGTTGTACCGCCTGATGGAGCGGCAGGCGCAGGAACAGCTGCGGCAGATCCACGGCGTGCAACTCGCGCCGCGCGTCGCCGCGGCGATCCGCCGGCATCTGCCGCAGCAGACGCCGACCGCGGCGCAGATCGCGCGAACGCTGGAACTGAGCGAGCGCAGCCTGCGGCGCCGTCTGCAGGCGGAGCGTGTCTCGTTCGGCGAACTGCTCGCGCAGGTGCGTCGCGAACTGGCGCTGCACTATCTCGCGCAGCCGGAACTCGGTTTGTCCGAGATCACGCTGCTGCTCGGTTACGGCGAACAAAGCTCGTTCACCGCCGCGTTCAAGCACTGGACCGGCGTGCCGCCCGGCGAATACCGGCAGCGGCATCTGCGCGATGCCCCGGGTATCGCCCTGCAGGAAATCGTGAGCGCATACGCGCAGGCGCGCATTTCCTGATCGACGTTCCGTGATGCCGTCCGTGGCGCGACTTCATCACTTGATTGAGCCCCGGCTTGGCCATCCCCAAGCGTGAGCGCATCTGCAATGACATTGAGTCATTGCAGATGCGCTCACCCAAAAGGACGAAGAGTCGCAAAGGACGCTGCGGGACCATGTGTGCCTGCGCAAAAGCGCCCTGCCGATCAACGTCCCGATCATGAGCAAACCCGTTCCCGAAGGGAAATACGCCGCGCTGCCGAACGGCTATCGCATTCACTACCTCGATGAAGGCAGCGGGCCGGTCGTCGTGTTCCTGCACGGCTCCGGCTCCGGCGCGTGCGGCCATTCGAACTTCAAGGGCAATTATCCGGCGCTCGTGAAAGCCGGCTATCGCGTGATCCTGCCGGACCTGATCGGCTACGGTTATTCCGACAAGCCGGACGATGTCGACTATCCATTGTCGTTCTTCATCGAGTGCGTGAAGCAGACGCTCGATGCGATCGGTGTCGACCGCTATACGCTGGTCGGCAACTCGCTCGGCGGCGCGATCGCGCTCGGCTTTACGCTTGCGCATCCGCAGCACGTCGAGAAGCTGGTGCTGATGGCGCCGGGCGGCGTCGAGGACCAGCCGGACTATTTCAAGATGCCGGCGATGGCGCTGATGAAGGAAGTGTTCATGTCGGCCGAACCGGTGACGCCGGCGCGGCTGCGGATGTTCATGGAAGGCGCGCTCGTGCACGACAAGTCGGTGATCGACGACGAGCTCGTCAACGAGCGCCACGCGCTGATGCTGATGCAGAACCCGCAGGTCGTGAAGACGATGGTCGTGCCGAACATGACCGCGCGCCTGCCGGAGATCAAATGCCCGTCGCTGGGCTTCTGGGGCATCAACGAGAAGATGATGCCGGAGACCGGCATCATGAAACTCGCCAAGGGCGTACCGAATCTGCGCATGATCACGGTGCCGAACTGCGGACATTGGGTGATGGTCGAGCACCGCGATTTGTTCAATCGCACGGTTGTCGATTTCCTGAAGAACGACTGATGGCGCTTCCGCAAACCCGGATCGTGGCGCTCGGCGACGAACTGTTCGCCGCGCTGCGCGCACGCCGCACGCTGGCACCGCTGACCGAGCGTGTCGAGGGCATCGACATCGACGATGCTTACAATATCTCGCTGCATTTCCTGCATTGTCGTCTCGCCGACGGCGAAGCGCTGATCGGCAAGAAGATCGGTGTCACATCCAAGCCGGTACAGGACATGCTCGGCGTGCATCAGCCGGACTTCGGCTTTCTCACCGACCGCATGCAGGTGAAAAACCGCGACGTCATCAGCATCAAGGGCAGCGGCCTGATCCAGCCGCGCGCCGAAGGCGAGATCGCGTTC
>DASSVA010000500.1:0-6517 GCA_035706385.1 Solimonas sp.
CGGATTGCCGAGCGAGACGCGCAGCAGCGTGTCGCGCTCGGGCGACGGCAACACCTTCATCGCCGGCGCGAACAGCAGGTCCGGCAGGCCGAGGCGCAGCATCGCCTTGAGAACGCGAATCACCGACGGCAGCTTGCGCAAGCTGCCGTCGAGCTTCGGGTGCGCTTGCTCCGGCGTCGGGTCGATCTCGACGACGGCGCGCAGCACATCGCGCCGCTGCGCCGCATGCAGCGAACACATCAGTCCGCCGTACGACTGGCCGACGGCGATGACCGGCTGCGAAAAGCCGAGCGCACCCGGCAACGCCGCGAACTGCGCACTCAGGCCCGCCACACTCTGCGGCGCAAGCAGCTCGCTGCCGCCGACGCCGGCGCGGTCGTAGAACAGCAGCTGCGCATGCGGCGCCAGTTCGCGCTCGACCCAGGTCCACATCTCGTACGACGCGCCCCAGCCGTTCTCGAACACCAGCAGCGGCGCGCCCGGCGTGCCGGCGAGCCGGTAACGCAGCCGCGCGCCCGGCACGTCGGCCACGCCTTCGCGGATGTTCGATGTCGTCATGGTTTTCGTCCTAGAAACTGCCGCCGAGCCGCAGCACGAGCATGCGCGGCGGGATGTAATTCACCGAGTCGCCGAGCGCCGAACTGATCGTCACGTTGCCGCGACCGCGCTCGTCGGTGAGGTTGTTGAGCGAGACGCTGAGCTGCGGCCAGAAGCTGCCGTCGGGACCGTTCACGAACAGATTCGCATCGAGCGTGCGATAGCCGAACACCTTCGCCGTGCATTCGATCTCGTTGCAGGCCTTGGCGAGCCAGGTATGTCGCAGCGACGCGCCGAGCAGCCAGTCGTCGACGGGAATCGCGTACGCCAGCGTCGTCGACGTCTGCCAGCGCGGCGACAACGGCCACGGCGAACCTTTCGGCACCATTTTCCCCGTCACCGAGTCGAAGGGTTCGGTCGTCTCGGTGCGATTGAACGCGGCCTGCACATCGAGGCTCAGCCCGCGCAGGAAGCGCGGCGCATAGCGCAGCTCGGCGTCCACGCCATAGCCGCGCGCGCCGCCGACGTTGTCGATGAACTTGGCGAGGCTGTCGTTCGACAACTGCAAGACCTGCGGATTCTTCCAGTCGATGCGGTATGCCGATGCGTCGAATCGCAGGCTGTGGTCGAACCAGTCGCTGCGCATGCCGAGTTCGTAATTCCACAGCGTGTCGGACTTGTAGACCGGCGGCACCCTGGTCGTCAGCGTCGACGCGCCGAGCTGCGGACCGCCGAAGCGGAATCCGCGCGACGCCGTGAGATACACGCGAAAATCGCGTGTCGGATGAAACACGATCGACGCTTTCGGGCTCAGCCCGTGTCCCGAGACTTCCGCGTCATGATGCGCCGCAAAGCCGTTGCCCTGCGGCGCGTACAACACACCGGCGGTCGAAACCGTGCCGCCGGATTTCGTGCGATAGGCGCGCGCACCGAGCGTCACTTCCCAGTCCTCGCCCAGTTCGCGCGTCAGTTCGCCGAACAGCGCTTCTTCGCGAACCTCGACGTCGCCGATCAGCTGGCCGACGTCGAGTCCGCCATCGAGCTTTTTCAGGTTGCCCGGACACGGATTGGCGACGATGCCCTCGAGCAGCGCCGGAATCGGCAGGGTCGGCAAGCCTCCGACCGCACCGGCTTCGGCACAGTCTTTCAGTTTCGTGTCGCCGTAGAACGCGCCGGCCAGCCATTTCCACGGTGAATCGCCGGGCGCGGAGACCAGTCGCAACTCCTGCGAAAGACTGTGACTCCGGGCGTGGTCGACCACGGACAGCAGCGGCAGATGCCCGCCGAGCGCGATGCGCGACGAGTCGAGGAACGCGTCGAATTCCTTTTCGGTGACCGCGGTCTGCGACACGAAAGTCGCCCACGACAGCTCGCCTTCGATCGCCAGGTTGCCGACGCTGTACGCGCTTTGCGTCGGACTCGGTCGCGGCGTGTTGTCGCGCTGCAGCCTGCCGTCGTCGTTGTCGGTGAACGCGACATCGTCCTGCGTCGTGTGCTGCATCGTGCCGAGCAGCGAAATCTTCCAGTTCTCCGCCGGCTTCCACGCGACGATCGCGCGCGCACCGTATTGCGACGCGCTGTTCACGTCATCGCGGCCCGTGAACGTGTTGTCGATATAGCCGGGCACCGAGCGGCGAAAGCCCATCAGACGCACGGCCGCGGTGTCGTCGGCGAACGGCGCGTTGATGACCGCACCATAGTTCCAGCCGCTGTCGCCCTGGCCCGGGTACGCGCTGTACTGCGCGTAATACTTCAGGTGCACGCCGTCGAACTGCGGCGCCTCGGGCACGTAGCGGATCAGGCCATTCAGCCCGGTGCCGCCGAACAGCGTGCCCTGCGGTCCTTTCAGCACTTCAACGGTCGCCATGTCGAACGGATTCGGGTCGAGCTGCACCTTCGGCGCGAACGGATCGGAGAACGGGATGTCGCCGAGCAGCGTGCCGGTCGTGAAGTTCGCGCTGACGTCGGCGGAAATGCCGCGGATCGTCACGCGCTTGGTCTGTCCCTGGCCATCGTCGGTCAGATTCACGCCGGGCACGCGCGTAACGATCTGGTCGATGTCCTGCACGCCTTCGCGTTCCAGATCGGCGCCTTTGAGCACGGCGATCGTCGCCGGAATGTTGCGCACCGGCTCGGCGCGCTTGGTCGCGGTGACGACCACCTCGGCGATCGCCTGCGGCGTGTCGTCATCGGACGACACGAGCGGTGGCGGCGGCTCCGGCGGCAGCGGAATCACCGGCAGCGTTTCGCTTTCGGCGGGCGCCGGCGGCTGAGCGTTCTGCGAATCCACCGCCGCGGCCGGAGAACTCGCAGCATCCTGCGCGGCGGCGGGCGCGACGTTCAACAGGATCGCCAGCGCGACGGCCGGCAGACAGGTCTTGATCGCGCACTGCGTCCGCAGCGTCACGTTCCGGGTTTTATCGTTCATGTGCCCCTCCTCCGGATCGAGTCTGCTGCAGCGAATCCGGCGCCGTTACACTGGTCTGACCAGTCGGCGGACAATGAACTCCCTCTCCCCTCGACGAGGGGAGAGGGTTGGGAAGAGGGGACTCATTTTTTTACACGCTCTTGCGTCTCCGCAGCGGCGTTCGCCAGACGCGCCGGCGCGAGCGCGTCGGCACGCAGGCCGAGATCGGCGAGATCGGACGGCAGCGGCCGGCCGAGCAGTTGCGCGGCGGCGAATCGCGACAGCGCCGGCGCGGTCTGGATGCCGTAGCCGCCCTGGCCGGCGAGCCAGAAGAAGCCGTCCGCATCGGCTGCGAAGCCGGCGACCGGCGCGCGGTCGGCGACGAAGCTGCGCAGGCCGGCCCAGCGGCTGTGCATGCGGCGGATGTCGAGCGTGGTCGCCGCTTCGATCCGCTCGACGGCGATCGCCAGATCGATGTCGTCCGGCATCGCGTCGCACGGCGCGCTCGGCGTCTCGTCGCCCGGCGAAATCAGCAGGCGCCCGGCGTCCGGCTTGAAATAGAACGTCTCGTCGATGTCGATCGTCAGCGGCCAGCGCGCCATGCCGTCCGCCGCCGGCACATCGACCAGCGCGGCGGTCCGTCGCAGCGGCCGCAGACCGATCGGCGCGACGCCGGCCAGCGCCGCGATCTCGTCGGCCCACGCGCCGGCGGCATTGACCAGCAGCGGCGCCTCATAAATCCGCGCAGCGGTCCGCACCGTCCACGTTTGCGCGTGCCGCTCGATCGCCGTCACCCGGGCATTGCCGCGGATCTGTCCGCCGTGCCGCCGCAGCATCGCGACGTAGCCCTGCAGCAGCGCGTGCACGTCGATGTCGCTCGCGCCTTCGTCGACCAGCGCCTCGGCGACGTAATCGCGGCGCAGCAGCGGCATCCGTGCGCAGGCTTCGTCCGGCGTCAGGCGCCGCGCGCCGTCGCGCATGTCCGGCAGCGACGCCAGCGCGTCGAGCGCTGCGCGCTGATCGTCGCGCGCGATGAACAGAAAGCCGCGCGGCACCAGCAGCGGATGCGCCGCGAAGCCGTCGGGCGGACGCTCGAAGAACGCGCGGCTGCCGCGCGACAGCAATCGCACCGTGCTGCCGCCATAGCATTCCGCGAACAGCGCGGCCGAGCGCCCGGTCGTGTGATAGCCCGGCTGCGCCTCCTGTTCCAGAACGACGACGCGTGATCCGGCGCCGAGCTGCGCGGCGATGCCGACGCCGGCGATGCCGGCACCGATCACGATCACGTCGGTTTTTTCGATAGCGCTCATCATGGCGCATGCTAGCGATGGACCGGCGCAACCGTCATCCGGAATTCCACCGGGCGGCGGACACGACGCCGTTTCAGGTGATATCACGGACTCAAATCGCTTCCGGCCTCCATCAATAATCGGGCCCAGCCGCCGCATGGCGCAGCACGTCTTTGCCGGATGGATCATGAAGAACGATTTCGCTCGATACCTGTGGATCCTGCTCGGGCTCCTGCCCGCGACGGCTCTGCACGCGCAGACCGGCGATGCCGGATCGGCAAGCGCGGTTGCCGAAAACCGGAGCACCGCGCCGCCGCCGGCAGCGGAACCGGCGACGCAACAGGCGCCCGGGCAGACCGCCGGGCCAGCGGCCGATGCGAACCACGACGACGACGCGAACAGCGCCGCCGCCGATAGCGAACCGCCGCTCGCCGTGATCGCGCTGCCGGAAGAAAAACCGCCGGTGCCGAAGCATGAAACGCCGGAGCCGCCGGCGCAGATCGAGGAAGTGATCGTCACCGCGACCAAGCGCGCGCAGGCCGCGCGCGACATTCCGGGCAGCATTTCGGTAATCAAGGGCGAGGAACTCGAACAGCTCGGCATCCGCAAGGTCAAGGACATCCTCAGCCTGGTGCCGGGCGTCAACATGCAGGACGAGATCGCCGGCTTGCAGCGCAAGATCTCGGTGCGCGGCGTCGGCCCCGATACCGGCACCAACCAGACGGTCGGCACGGTGATGGGCGACGTGCCGATTTCCGATCCGTACGGCTCGGCGACGATCGCCGATCCGAATCCGTGGGACATGCGCACCGTCGAAGTGCTGAAAGGGCCGCAGGGCACGCTGTTCGGCGCGACCTCGCTCGCCGGCCTGATCCGCTACGTGCCGAACGCGCCGAAGCTCGGGCGCTGGGAAGGCAAGGTGTTCTACGACTACACGATGCTCGATCGCGGCGGCGAAGCGCCGTCGTACGGCGGCGCCGTCAACATTCCGATCGGCGAAACGTTCGCCGTGCGCGCATCGGGCATCTACCAGGAGATTCCCGGCGTTCTCGACAGCCGCAATCCGGCACGCAACGCGGACGACATCGATTCCGGCAAGAGCTGGGCCGGCCGCGTGATCGCGCTGTGGCAGCCGACCGAACGGCTGACGGTCAACCTGATGGCGACGAAGGAAGATCGCCATTCCGACGACCTCGGCATCACCACGTTCGCCGACGGCAGCTACACGCGTGACGACGCGCCGGGCGCGTCGCCGAGCGACAACGGCTACAGCCTCGCCTCGCTCGATCTGCGCTATGCGTTCGACTGGGCGACGCTGGTCTCGCTGACCGGCTACCAGGAGAAGACCAGCACCATCGATATCGATTCCAGCTATCTGGTACTGCCGCTGGCGCGCGCCGGCCTCAGTTTCCTGCGCGCCGATCGCGACGTGCACACGCATGGCGTGATGCAGGAACTGCGTCTGGTCTCGCCGGACGATGGCGGTCGCCTGAGCTGGCTGATCGGCGCGTTCTACAGCACCTACCGCGCCGACATTTCATCGCGGCTGGCCGTCACCACGCCGGACGTGCTCGATCAACTGAGCGCGCTGCTGCCGCTGCCGGTGCTGCAACAGATTCTCGCGAATGGCCTGGCGCTGACCAGCAGCCGCTACGATCCGCTCGATGCGACCGAGCAGGCGCTGTTCGGCGAAGCGAGCTACGACATCACCGACGCGCTGCGCCTGACGCTCGGCGCGCGCGGCTATCGCACCAAGGTCGAAGGCACGCTCGAAGCCAGCGGCCTGTCCGGCGGCAGCAACGGCGCGACACCCGGCTCGACCGAGAAAGGCTGGAGCCCGAAAGTCGCGCTGACGTACAAACCGTGGCGCGACATCCTGTTCTACGGCACGGTCTCGCGCGGCTTCCAGTTCGGCGGCTTCAACCTGCCGACCGTGCAGGCGCCGAACGTGCCGCTGACGTTCGAGTCGAGCACGCTGTGGAACTACGAGATCGGCCTGCGCACCGACTGGTTCGACCGCACGCTGCGCATCGACGTCACCGGCTTCTTCCTCGACTGGACCAACCCGCAGGTCCATCAGGGACAGGGCGTCAACAGCTGGGTCGACAACGTCGGCGGCACGCACAGTCCCGGCGTCGAAACGACGATCCGCTGGCTGACGCCGCTCAAGGGCCTGAGCATCGAGCAGTCCGCGTCGTACATCGAGGCGCGCACCAGCGAACCGTTCCAGGACGTCTCCGGCACCGAAGTGCCGGAAGGCACGCTGATGCCGAGTTCGCCGCGC
>DASSVA010000501.1:0-2073 GCA_035706385.1 Solimonas sp.
TTCGAGGCCGTCGATGACGTCCTCGGCGATCGCGATCCTGCCGTCGCGCAGCCAGCCGCCCATCCGTTCGACGAACGCCGCGTGCCGCGTCTCGTAGTGCTCGAAGATGATGAAGCCCTGCAGACGCACGCGCCGCGTCAGGAGAATGCGCAGCCATTGCGGCGTGAGGTCCGGGCCGTCGCTCGGCGCGGCGCGGTTGTAGTTCGCGACCAGACCCGACAGCGCGATGCGCGCGTGATCGTTGACGAGCGGCAGCGCCGCTTCCCAGACCGCGCCGCCGACGTTCTCGAAGAACACGTCGACGCCGTCCGGACACGCGGCGGCGAGCCGCTCGGCGAAATCATGCGACTGATGATCGACGCAGGCGTCGTAATGCAACTGCTCGACCGCGTAGCGGCATTTCTCGTCGCCGCCGGCGATGCCGACGACGCGCGCGCCGCACAGCTTCGCGATCTGGCCGGCGATCGAGCCGACGGCGCCGGTCGCGGCGGAGACGAGCACGGTCTCGCCGGCTTTCGGTTCGCCGATGTCGAGCATGCCGACGAACGCGGCGAAACCGGGCATGCCCATCGCGCCGAGCGCGAGCGACGGCCGCGGCAGGCCGGCGTCGAGCCGCGTCAGGTCATGGCCGTCCGAGACCGCGTAGTCCTGCCAGCCGCTCGCGCCGAGCACGAGGTCGCCGACCGCGAAATCGGCGCGATTCGAGGCGACGACGCGGCTGACCGTCGCGCCGACCATCACCGCGTCGATCGCGACCGGCTCGGCGTACGACGCCTGCGCGTTCATGCGGCTGCGCATGTACGGATCGAGCGACAGCCACAGCGTGCGCAGCAGCACTTCGCCGTCGCCGGCCTGCGGCAGCGGCGCGCGTTCGAGGCGCAGATCGCCGTGCTGCAGCGCGCCGTCCGGACGGCGCGCAAGCACGATGCGCCGGTTTTCGGCGGCGGTTTCGGTCATCGCAGGATTCCTGTGCTCAGCTGCTGAGCATCACGCGGTTGTCGGAGCAAAAGCGGACGAACCAGTCGATCGCCGCCGGGTTCTGCATCGCATCGCGGCTCGCGGCCTGCTCCAGCGGCCAGCCGCTCAGCAGCTTGCGCACCGGCACTTCCATCTTCTTGCCGGTCAGCGTGTACGGGATGTCGTCGACCGCGTAGAGCTGGTCGGGGACGTGGCGCGGACTGCAGTCGATGCGCAGTTGTCGCTTGATCTTCTCGCGCAGCCTTTCGTCGAGCGCGCTGCCTTCGCGCAGCTTGACGAACATCGGCATGAAGAAGCGGCCGCCGGCGAGTTCGCAGCAGACGATGAGGCTGTCGACGACTTCGGCGACGCGTTCGACGCTGCGATAGATCTCGGCAGTGCCGATGCAGACACCATAGCGGTTGAGGATCGAATCGCTGCGGCCGTAGATGTAACTGCCGCCGCGCGCGTTGAGCTTGATCCAGTCGCCGTGGCGCCAGACGCCGGGCCAGGTCGAGAAATACGCGTCGCGGTAACGCCGGCCGTCGGCATCGTTCCAGAAGCGGATCGGCATCGACGGACAGGGATTGACGATCACCAGCTCGCCGACCTGATCGACCAGCTCGACGCCCTGCTCGTTCCAGACGCGCAGGTCCATGCCGAGCAGGCGTGTCTGGATCTCGCCGGCGTAGACCGGCAGCGTCGGCACCGCGCCGACGAACGCCGACGCGAATTCGGTACCGCCGCTTTGCGAGGTCACCCACAGCTCCGGCTTCACTTCGTCGTAGAACCACGCGAAAGTTTCCGGCATCGCCGGCGAGCCGGCGAGCAGCACCATCTGCAATGCCGACAGATCGAACTTGCGGCGCGGCTGCAACCCGGCTTTCTGCATGATCTGCGCGAACGCCGGGCTGGTGCCGAAATGCGTGACGCGCGCCTGTTCGATCAGCTTCCACAGCACTTCCGGATCGGGGCCGATCGGGCAACCGTCGTACAGCACCGGCGTCGCGCCCTGCAAAAGGCCGGCGAGCAGCACGTTCCACATCATCCAGCCGGTCGTCGAATAGAACATCGGCCGCGAATCGGCTTCGAGACCGACGTGAAACGCCATCAGCT